>JBAVZX010001193.1:0-4486 GCA_049589015.1 Phormidium sp.
AACCCGCCAAAGGTACACCACCATTAAACACCCTCCCATTATCGCGCACAATTGAAGACGCATATCGCTACGAAAATTCCCCCCAATTTGATAAAACTATCATTCGTTTTGTCCCGAAAAAAACTAACAAATCAAATCAAAAACCTCGTCCTGCTGACTGGTATGTAATTGAAGCCACCGAAACCGGAGAATTAATTGGTTTAGCTGACGTTCCTTACCGTTTGGGTATCGATTCGCGTTCTTTTTTAGAACCTTCATCTCCCACAGAAAAAGGCGATCAATTTTGCACCCAAGGCTTCACCTACACCTTTGCAATGGAAGCAACGGAACAGCCACAACCGCAAACAATGCCCTCATTTTATCCCCAATATGAGCCTTATTACAGTTATGAATTACCTCGTTTAGCCAGCTTCAACTTAGTATTTTCCTATCGGCGCATTTTCAGCGCCAAACCAGACCAACCATTACCAGGAGACTACAAACAATACCCCATAAATCCAGGTGATATTTCCATGCAAAACTGGACTTGGGGAAATGATTATCGTCCCGGAACCTCTCAAGATAACCTGATTTATACCCGCGAACAATTGCAAGAAACCGGACAATTAAATCCCGGTGGATGGATGGGAGGACTTCGCACTGAAACCTTACGCCGAGGTGAAGAAAACGCCCTTGGTTTTTATTATTGGTTAGCCAAAGGAACCACAGATTCCCAATTAGGGCCTAACGTCAAAACACCTTATCCGAACTTGCGTTTTGTCAGTGGATTAAACTCACCAATGGGAACCGCACATGGTTTGTCCAAATATCCATATATGCGCGAAGGAAGACGGATCATTGGTAGACCAAGTTACGCAGAACCAGAGGGTTTTACTGTTTGGGAAATTGACATTTCTCGTAATAACTTCCGCCAAGAATTTTATAGTCAAAACCTTTCCCCAGAAGAGTATCGCCGTTTATGGGCGACTTTATCCGGGTTAAATGCACCTTTAGTAATTGGTGGTCAAATATCACCAGAACAAGTGCAACCTCGATCGCGTTCTGCGATTTTTCCTGACTCGGTGGGAATTGGATTTTATGCGATCGACTTTCACCCCTGCATGGAAAAAAGTCCCCCAGAAGCACCGGGAAACAGAGAACGAGAAGGAACCAGAAAAGCACAAGGGGGAACATTCCCTTTTCAAGTTCCTTTAAGAGCAATGATTCCCCAAAAAATCGACAATATGTTAGTAGCAGGAAAAAGCATCGCCACCAGTCACACCGCAGCAGCAGCTTATCGCGTCCACTCCTTTGAATGGTCAGTAGGCGCAGCGGCAGGAACTACCGCCGACTTCGCTTTAAAAAATGGCGTTCTTCCCTACGAATTAGTAGATCAATTACCATCAAGAGAACCACAATTAGAAGCATTACAACGTCGTTTGGAACAAAACAAAAACCCCGTTGCTTTCCCCAATACCTCGATTTTTAATCAATCTTGGGAAGAGTGGAAATGATCTGGAACTAGGGACAATCCGTAGGGTGCGTTAGTAATAACGTAACGCACCATTTCCCAAGAGAAAAGATCTATATTTTATCTGTGTTCATCTGTGTTTATCTGTGGATATCTGTGGTAAAAAATCCTAGATTTTGAACTTTTGCCAGCAGTATCATATTATCTCTCTTGATTACCCATAATGTAGAGACGTTATATATAACGTCTCTACAAAGTTTTGGATTCAGGATATATTGCTCTATTTGTCGGGTGCATTAGTAATAACGTAACGCACAAATTTGGATCATTGAGAATAAATCAGACCACTGTAAGGAGCAAGAGCAAAACCCGCACTATATGCCATACTATCTTTAGGTGAATATTCAGCACTAACCGCATATCCGCCAAAATTACTAAAGTCATCACTGTAACCTTTCCAATCGCTAGAAAAGCGACACCACCAGGTACCCAAACGAGGTAAACCAACTCGATAAGAATCCCAATAGCGATTAGAAAAATTCAAAATCACAATTACATCATCACCGGGACCACCTTGATCCCAACGATGATAAGCAATCACTTTATTCAAGTTATCAACTAATTGACAATTGATATGTTGTCCTCTCAATCCGCGAGTGTTATTTTCCCAATTTCGTCGCAACTGACAAAGACGTTGATAAAGGTCGTGAATACCAGCAAAACGTTCTATTCGATCCCATTCTAATGGGTCTTGATCGTTAAAACTATCGACTTCTAGGAACTCTTGACCTTGCCAAATCATGGGAATTCCAGGTGTAGTAAGAACTATTGCTGCTCCTAAAGTCGATCGCTTTTTCGCCACCCAAGATTCAGGATGATTCGGGTCTATTTGTCTGTTAACGCGAGTTTTTCCATTAGCAGTTTCATCGTGAGATTCTGTAAAAATAACTCGCTTAAACGCATCGCCATTAAAACGACTATAAAGTGCATTGGCAATGTCATTCATATTCCGATACTCATCCAAAGGATTTTCTAACTGATGGCGAACACTATGAATAAACCAATGCCATTCTGCATCCATTCCTGCACCCCATTGCGAAGTTGATTTAGTCAACCAACCATCGTTATTCCAGTCTTCAGCAATGATAATTTTGTGTTTGGGATATTTGAAAAAGTGCTTGACTTCATCGCTAATCCAACGTAGCAAATTAAAGCCTTCATTATTCCACCCTTTACCATTATCAAATCCCCAAATGTTGCAGGTACTATCTAATCTCAATCCATCACAATGACACTCATCCAACCAAAACATTGCATTGTCTCGGAGATATTGGCGCACTTCCTGCCTACCAAAATCAGGTCTTGGGCCCCAATGCGTTATGGCACGATCGTCATTATAGAAATAAATACCACCCCATTTGTCTATGTGCCATCCATCAAAACGCCACAATCCATCCTCTAAATCGCTAGGCCCAAAATGGTTATAAACGCAGTCCATAATGACAGCAATACCATGATTATGGGCAGTATTAACAAAATGTTTGAAGTCATCTAAGTGACCGTAGGCGGATTCGAGAGCAAATGGAAAAGCTGGGTTATATCCCCAAGAAAAATTTGCCGCAAATTCACCAGTCGGCATGATATTAATGCAGTTAATTCCTAGATCTCGCAAATATGGCAATCGTTCGATCGCTTTTGCTAAAGTTCCCGGTTCTCCTTGAGGCGTATCATTAAAAGTTCCTAAGTGCAACTCATAAATCACCAAAGAATTGTAATCTGGCATCTGAAAATCGCCATCTGTCCAAGCAAAATCAGAGCGACTAACAATTCCTTTCCCAACAGAATTCGTTACATCTTTGGCATAAGGATCTATTTTCCAGAGAACCTCGTTTAAACTATTATTAACTAGTCGATATCTGTAAAGTTGACCTGGTTTAATCCCTTCGACATCACTTGACCAGTAACCATTTCCCTCTGAAGCTAATTCTACCAAGGTTTGTGGCTGCTCATTTTCCTGATTTTCATTTTCGTAAAAAGCAACATGAACTTGTTTGGCAAATGGTGCCCAAACTCTAAAGGCAGTACCATTATCAAAAACAATACTACCCATGCCTTGATGTTTACTAGTTACAGGAGTTTTTGCGATCGCTAAAGAAGGTTGTAAAGAAACCATAGCAATTTAGTCCTTGAATATACAAAGGATAAGTGGCAATTTTATGAACTAGCTTTCTGCTATTTATTTGTGACCTTAGTTCAGGTAAAACAGCGTTAACTAGCTAATGTAAACTTTTGCTAGGAGCAGCAATATCTACTTGACTCAGATCTTGCAGCAATGGAGGTAGAACCTCCTTTCACCTTGTTCCCAGGTTGAACCTGGTCACGAGAAACAGAGGCTCTGCTCAGGAGTGCAAGATCTCAGTTGACCTCCTATTAATACAACTCTACCCAGAGCTACTTCAGAAAAATTTGCCAAAAAATAAAAAAGATTGCTAAAAGTTGTTTGATTGGCTGCAAATGTAGAGAGAGCTAGCAAACTCAACCTAAACTTTGAGCGGTTAGGTAATTTTTACCAAAAAAATGGGTTTAAAGCCCCATCCTTGTAGGACGGCTTTCTTCAACTGTGGTATACTTATGCCTTGTGAATCGGCGTAAATATGTTGGTATTTGAAGCCAAACTTGAGGGAACCAAACAACAGTATGAAAAGCTTGATGAAGCCATTAACACCGCAAGATTTGTTCGCAATAGTTGCATCAAATACTGGATGGATAACAAGGGGATTGGCAAGTACGAGTTGAGTGCTTATTGCGCCGTCCTTGCATCAGAATTTTCTTGGGCAGGAAAACTTAACTCTCAGGCTCGACAAGCATCGGCTGAACGAACATGGAGTTCCATCGCTCGGTTCTACGACAACTGTAAAAAAGGTAAACCTGGAAAAAAGGGTTTCCCAAGATTCAAAAAGCATCAAACTCATGGTTCTGTTGAGTACAAAACCACAGGCTGGAAACTCTCGGAAGATAGGCGAAACATCACCTTCA
>JBAVZX010001194.1:0-3806 GCA_049589015.1 Phormidium sp.
ATCCAAGAACGCAAAACGGTGCGATTCTGGTTTCCATGCGGCACGATCGCAATCATAATAGTTTATGGTTAGAAAGTTGGAAACTTAAAGCTCATTATGGAAGTTTAGTAACTGCATTATGCCAAAGTTTCGCTCAAAATAATCATACTCAGCCAATATCAGAAATAGTCGCCGATTTCTTCTCCAAACAAACAGCTGTAAAAGTACCAGAAACAGCGGCGGCTGTGAAAATTTATCTTCCCACATCTGTACAGGGAGTTAATCGAATCAAAGCGGATAGCAATAGAACTGATGCTCAAAAAGTAGATTGGCTAAGTCTTTGGTTGATAGCTAATGGCTTATTTGAATTTGCCATTTCTGAACGAGTCAAAGTTGCGGAAAATAGCTATGACTGGCGGGTAGTTGCTTTAGAACCAAAAGATATTTCTTTCCAGAAATACCGAGAAATATTAAGAAGTTTGAGACAATCAAATCCACCAGGGGGAGGTCATGGTATTGCGAGATTTGATGCTGAGTTAGTGTTAAAATTATGTCAGCAACTTTTAGAGAATCATCAAGCTAAAGCTGAAGGTAAAGAAGAAAACCCCTTTGAGTTTTGGGGAAAACCAGTAAATGATTTTGTTGGCAGTTTTCCGGGTACACATTTTGGCTCAAAAGGACAAGTTTATGGTGTCAAAGAATTATTTACGCTGGGTTTACCAGGGTGGATTATTCCTGATAATTATGCCGAACTTCTCGATTACTTAGATGTTTTACAAGAGCATTTATCAGTAATTGTTTCCTTGTCAGCTGAAGCCGGACATAGCGAATTATTAGCAGCTTATCGAGACTTTATCACTGGAACTAATTTTTCTAGCTTTTTTAGATTCCAAGCTAGTTATGCTGATTATGTTGTCAAACAATTAGCCAATACTCAAGGTAAAAACCCTCGTTTGTTTTCCGTAAATGGACTAAATATCATGACCAAAAAAGATGTTGATTTTACTAAAATCACCAGAGATGCCAGCTTTTTGAGAATTGCCAAAGCAATTAATCAAGCAACTGTTTATGCGGGGAAAGTTACCACTAAAGATGGAGTAAAAGAATTAGATTGGCAGCGAAATTATGGATTAGCGCAACTTTTAAGTAGTCAGTCGGGTTCAAAAAAAGATTTTATCTGTGCGATCGCAGATTTCCTTGGCAAATATGAGCATGAAAATCTGCGTTTGTCCGAAAAATACTTAAACGAAGGTAAGCGTCTCAAGCGCGTACAGCCTACTAAAGAAGATTTGGATAGGTTGATAGAATTAATCAATGAATTCGATACAGTCCTAGTAGCTAATTTATTGATTGCTTATGGTTACGCTAAATGGAATACAGCCAAAAAATTACCTTCACCCGATATGGCTGATGACTCAAATGACTCAGATGAAGACACAACAGACGAAGAATAATTAGGAGAATTAACCAATGACTAATCAAGCGTTAACAGTTTATTCAATTTCCATTAGTGGCTTAGTATCTTGGCAATTACAAGCCTTAAATAATGAAGGAAATGAAGGCAATCAATCTTTAACTCGCCGTTACTATATTGTCAAAAAAGGCGACCCGGAACCAAAGTTTGTTAATGGTGTATCTGGTGATATGCTCAAACATATCCAAGCGGAACATTTACACCGAATCACTATCGAAGAAGGACTGACTTTATCAGCAGGTGGTAAGCAATTTAATCCCGATCGCATTGGCTATGATATTGAGTTAGCAGAAAAACAAAAAACATCTTTGTTTGCTGAAGGAGAAACTGATTTAACTGCCAAAACTGCTAAAGTAATTCAACTTTGCGCTATCAGCGATTTAGAAGGGTTTATGGTGACAGAAAAGAAAGGTCAAACCCTGAAACGCGAGTCAGTTATTGAATTTGGTGCAGTGGTTGGTTTACCTGACTTTGTGAAAACTCAAAGTTACTTTCATGCTAAATATGGTGTCGATAATCCTACACCTTACAATGTACAAATTAGTTCGGGATTATACGCTACTGTCTTGAATATTGAAGCATTTCGTATTGGCTATAATCCTCATGATTTTAAGTACGCGATCGCTCTAGATGAACGCAAAAAACGCCTTGATGCTTTACTCAAAAGCGTGATGTACACCTACTTGCAACCCAATGGTGCAAAACGCAATACCAATCTGCCACACCCTGATGATTTTGAAGGAATAATTACTGTCACTACCCGCCGTTGTCCCGCACCGATGATTAGTGCTTTAGAGTCAACTTATCGAGAACAAATTCAGAGTATTGCTGATACCTTGAATCGATTAAATGGCGCAGGTACAGTGCATTTATTTCCCTTTAATAGTATGGCAGAATTTGCCGAACAAATTGCCCAGTTAATTACCGTAGCACAACCTTGGGAGAGCAATCATGCCGAAGCGATCGAATAAATCAAAAACATCACTACCTGAGTCAACGGAACAATGGCTTACTGTTACTTACCAACCTGTTAGTTTATTTTCTCTCAAGCGTTCTGATGCTACCAGCATGGCAGCTAGGTCAAATTTAGTACCAACTCCTTACGCCATTAAAATGGCAGTTCTCAAAGTATTGCTAGAAAGTGAAGGTTTCGCACACAACACAAACTTTGATTCGTGGATTAACAATGAATTTACCTGGATTCGTGACTTACAAATTTTTGTCCAACCACCGGAACGATTAATAGTAAATCGGAATGGTTACAAACTACGATATTACGACCAAACTGCCGATAAAGCAGATAAAACTAGACCTACCGTACCAATGCAGGATGGATTTGTGTTTCGGGAATGGGTGTACCTGGAGGGCAATTTACAAATCTGTTTTGGGCCAACTGCTAAGGTAGAAGAATTGCAACAATTGTTAGCACAAATTAACTACTTTGGAAAGCGTGGTTGCTTTTTTCAATACTTACCAGATGCTACTGAAATTACATCAAACCCTCAATTTACACCCCAACATAACCAAAGCTTTATTGTGCAGTTAATGGATGATTTGGGAGCTAAAACCAAGTTTAGCAAAATCAATCCTTATTCTAATGAAAAAGCACAATTAGACAAAGACCGAGTAATTCAAACTGGATTTTTACCTTTGGAACTAATAGCTAGTAGTGCGAAGTATGATTTATACCAGCGAAAATGAATTGCCGATCGCCGGACTGAGCCTCGTTCTACAACCAACTAATAGCAGCAATATTACCCCTCTACAAAGTTGGTTATCAGATGTAGAACCTTTGCCAATTTGGATACCTTTAGCGAGAAAAAATGGAGTCAACAAAGTTTTAGCAGTTGCTTCTCATTCAGAACAATATGCCGAGATTATGCCCTATATTTTTGGGCAAATTAGTCAGCGAAATGCGGTGCAATGGCAAGGTCAACCTTATGAATTAACTGGAGTAGAAATCGATCGTCATGAATTGCACATTTTAGAGATTTCTTTATTGACATCTGAACCTCTACCATTCAGTTTAGGACGGGCAATTCATGCTTTATGTTTTCAGTGGTTAGCGATCGCTAATCCCGCTTTAGCTGAACGACTACATAATTCCGATTTATTTCCTTTTACTTTAGTAGTAAAACCTGGTAAAACTGCTAACCACTTATACCTGAAATTCAATGGCAAGGTTTTACTGCTGCTTATGAACTCCAAACCGTTGCTTTAAAAATGAAAGGGATAGCAGAAATTGGCGCAAAAGGTTGGGTGCGTTATCAGTTTCCTAATAGCGAACAAGCTCAAATTGCGACAACTTTAGCTCATTTCGCTGCTGTTGCTGGAGTAGGGCGTAAAACGGCAA
>JBAVZX010001195.1:0-15623 GCA_049589015.1 Phormidium sp.
CTTCTAATATTGAACTGGCAAATGCACCAGGAAATGTTTTATTACCCCGTGAATCAACAGGTTTACCGAGAGATTCAGTTGCAAATGTCTCCCAAATATTTACTGTAGACAAAGCATTTTTGACTGAGCGTGTTGGTACATTACCAGTAAGTTTGCAAGCAGAAGTAGATGAAGGTTTACGGATAGTTTTGTATCTTTGATGATTAACTTTGCCATTGCGCCAACAACCAAGCACTAACTTTACTATAGCCTCATGCGTCATTGGTAATAATAGCTTTTGGCTTTTTCGTAAGTGCGATCGCAAACCACCTGCAAATATTCTTCCCAAGTCGCATTTAGCCAAGTATCCGTTAGCAGTTGCGTTGGTAGCTGAGTCATAAACAGTACCATTAATGTGCAATGCTCAATATTTTAAACGAATCGCCCAACCTACGGCACAATATAGAGAAGTTAACAATGGAGTATTTATGGCTAAGAAAGGTAAAAAGCACAATCTCCAATGGATTAAAGAAACGATCGACTTAAAAGAAGACCACAACTGGAAATCAACCCCAGGAACTCGCATCTTTGTTGCTGGAAGAGGGGCGTTACGCTTCGATGTACCCCAAGATTGGCATTTTGAACCAGATACCAAGTCATTTCGGTTTTTAGACAACAAGCCACCAAATGATGATTGTCGCTTAGAAGCTTCTTATAACTTACTTCCCCAAGGCGATTGGTCAGAATTTCCCTTAGTTCCCCTATTAAAGCAGATAGTTCGAGATGATGAACGGAACCCGATCGCACAAGGAGAAATCATCCAATTCAAACGTCAAACCGCCCGTGTCGTTTGGACAGAAATAAAATTTATTGACCCCAACGAAAACCGCGAAGCTTTTTCTCGAATTTGCATTGGTTTAGGTTCTGGCGTTCAATGCTTAATTACCTTTGATTTTTGGGCAGATCAAGCCGAAAAGCTAACTCCAGTATGGGATACGGTGATGAATTCTTTAGTTCTCGGTTTGTATATCCGCGATCCTCGCACAGGATTTGCCTTACCTGATTAACTCAGTATAAACCCTTAGTAAAAACTCAGTTGATTTAGTTTTTTTTCCTCATTTTTATCCTTGACAAAATTTAACATCTTTGCTATGGAAAATGTGCTATCAAATAAATAGAGGCGTATTTAACCTGGAGGCGTTATGTTTCTCAAACAGAAGCAAACCGGGGATTTAATTGAAGTATTGGCGATCTTAGATCTTTATAACCCTTGTAAAATCGAGGTTACAGGTCAATCTCACTGCGGGGAAGAAATGCAAGACCCAGAAATATTCCCGAAATCAGAATTGGTTTTTCCTTCCGGCGAACCTTTACCGATTTGCTGGATCAACTCCCACTATAATGAAATTCCTCCGCGACCTGTTGCGATCATGGCAACCCCATAAATTGTAGGGTGCGTTAACGCAGTGTAACGCACCAAAATTGTTACTTGAGCGTGCGTTATAACTATGTTTAATGCACTCTACAATTGAAAACAAAATATTAGTTGATGGTGCGTTACGGCTACGCCTAACGCACCCTACTAACTACTAATCCCCTCTTCATTCAGCAATTAAGAAACTTCATCTAAATCGATCCATTCATCATAAGAAGAGTCGTAATCAACATAATGAACAAAGTATTGATTACCTTGAATTTTTTCAATTGTTGCAGAATACCACTCCTCATTATCATCATCCCAAACTTTGACTATTTGACCAACTGCATATCCATTATCATCGGATGAACTATGATCGCGGGAACGCACATCGGACACATCAACCCAATCGTCATCAGATGAACCGTAACCAACGTAATTAACAAAGTATTCGTTTTTTTTTGGTTTTCAGAATAGTTGCTTGATACCAATCTTCGTCGTCTTCATCCCATACTTCTACCGTTTGACCAATTGTATACCCACTAGCTGATTGTGCAACCGATGCACTATTTTGGGGAGAACTTTGCTTTTCCTGTTCAATTTCTGCTTTGACTAAACTATGAGATTGTAGAATTAAACGGCGAGCTACAGTTTGAATTCCGGTATGCTCATAATAATTAGTAGTTTGATCTAAAAATGCCGCTACGAAATCTAAATTATCATCAGCAATTTGGATAAAGCTACCCACATTAGTCAGAATTGATTGGGGAGTAACGCCTGTCTTCACAATTAAGCCGTTCATCCAACCTTGCACAGCGTTGAAACTCTGAGTAATAAAACCAAATTTATCATCAGAATTACTACCAGGTACGTATTGTTGTATAGCTAAAAAAGCAGGATTTTGAGCGACTACGCCAGCATTTGATCCGCTAATTATTGCGTGGATTTTTCCTAAAAAGTCTGGCCCTAATGGGAGAATTCCATCTAAGCACACTAGAGCGATCATCCTCATCATAGCCGCATCTTGATAATTGCTATTGAGAGAATTGGCAAACTCTTGTGGATTAGGGTTCGGAATCCCATTTAGCTTGCAGAAGGCAATGATTTCGACTGCTATTTTCAATAACAAATCAACAGTTTGAGCCGTGTCTGCTTTGGGAGTGATATTACCTAAAAAAGAGAGGAAACTAATTTTTTCACCCATTTTATTGGCTAAAGCCGCTGTTCCCATCGCTACGTCTGCTTTATCAATTATCTGATAAAGTTGAATGGCGGTTTGGTAGCCTTGTTTAGGATCGTGATATAAACTAACAGCCCGATCGCGAATTCTTTGGATTACTTTAGCATCGCTTTCTTCAGTAATTACACGGATAGTATTATCGAATCCTACCACATTATTCCATTGACCTGGGGCTACAAAATCCAGAGCTTTTAAAACTTTCACACTAATACTATCATTTGGTAATTCGTCAACTAACTGAATAATAGATTTGTCCATGTGTTTACTCTAGATATTTAGAAAACAATACTTATGATTAAATGCTAATATATTCCCAAAAAACTACAGTTATTCATAATATTTAATATAAAAATATGATATTAGGTAATTAATGAAGAAAATTTAAAGTTCAAATAAAAAATCATTAAACCTTACTAGCTAATCGGATCATTAGAGCGATCGCTTGAATTGCTCACAGCATAGGTATACTTATAAAGTAAGTAGGTGAAAATAAATAAAGTAAAAATAGTTATCTACCAATGGGGTGGGCATCTTGCCCGCCTTTATTTTACTTTATTTAGATCTACCTACTTATTAAAAATCAGTCATTTTACCTTTAACGATTAGGTAAATAGATCCGGGAAGCCAGAATAAAAGTGCTATTCCTAATTGAGCAAAATTATGATTGTGGAAAGCATCATATAAATAATAAATTGTAGAAATTAGACCGATCGCACCAATAATTCGCAGCGTATAAGGATGACTTTTGGGGAAGAAACAGAAGATGGCAATAACAACGCATACTCCCACCAGCAATACTGTACCCGAATAGAACAAAGATAGATTTTCCGGTGGTCTAGTGGTTAATATCTCTCGCATTTGTAAGATGAGAGAAATAGCTGCTATTACAGAGAGGAAACCCAAAATATTATAGAAAGTTCTGTTCATTATTTTTTGCTGTTTATATCAATTCTGAATTAGATAAGATCTCTTTTGGCATAAATTTAGCATGAAAATGCGATCGCAAAGGGGACACAAGTAGCTTAAAATAAAAATCCATCCGCTATTTGCTAACCCCTCGCTATGTTTTGCGACTATCTCCAACTTATCCTCACCGCCCGTGTCTACGATGTTGCCCAAGAAACACCTTTAGAACACGCCCCAAATCTTTCTAAAAGACTGAATAACCAACTGCTGCTAAAGCGAGAAGATATGCAGTCTGTCTTCTCTTTTAAATTGCGGGGCGCTTATAACAAAATGGCACAATTACCACCAGATATTTTAGCCCAAGGTGTAATTGCGGCATCTGCGGGAAATCATGCCCAAGGTGTTGCCCTTGGTGCTAGTAAATTGGGAACAAAAGCAATTATTGTGATGCCAGTAACTACTCCACAAGTAAAAGTTGATGCGGTGAAAGCAAGGGGGGGAGAAGTTATTTTGTATGGCGATACTTTTGATGAAGCTTGTGGTTATGCACGTCAGTTAGAAGTAGAAAAAGGGTTAACTTTTATTCATCCTTTTGATGATCCTCATGTGATTGCGGGACAGGGTACGATCGGCATGGAAATTCTGCGACAATATCAGAAACCAATCCATGCAATTTTTGTGGCAATTGGTGGTGGTGGTTTAATTTCCGGTATTGGTGCTTATGTAAAACGTATTCGTCCAGAAATTAAAATTATTGGTGTGGAACCTGTGGATGCTGATGCAATGTATCAGTCTTTGAAAGTAGGAAAAAGGGTAAAATTACCGCAGGTGGGTTTATTTGCTGATGGTGTAGCTGTGCGAGAAGTGGGAGAGGAAACTTTTCGCCTGTGTCAGGAATATTTGGATGATATTATTTTGGTGGATACTGATGATACTTGTGCGGCAATTAAAGATGTTTTTGAAGATACAAGATCAATTTTAGAACCTGCTGGTGCATTAGCGATCGCAGGTGCCAAAGCCTACGTTGAAAGAGAGCAAATTGCAGGACAAACTTTAGTTGCTGTCGCTTGTGGTGCTAATATGAATTTCGATCGCCTACGTTTTGTCGCCGAAAGAGCAGAATTAGGCGAACATCGCGAAGCAATTTTTGCCGTCACAATTCCCGAAACTCCAGGTAGTCTCCGCAAATTCTGCGAATGTATGGGAAGACGCGGTTTAACTGAATTCAACTATCGCATTGCTGATGAAAAAATTGCCCATATTTTTGTCGGTATGCAAGTAGAAAATCGTGCCGATGCTGCCAAAATGGTAGAAACTTTTGAAGCTCAAGGTTTACAAACAATTGACTTAACAGATGATGAATTCACCAAGTTACATTTGCGTCACATGGTTGGCGGACGTTCTCCACTTGCACACAATGAATTATTGTACCGTTTTGAATTTCCTGAACGTCCCGGCGCATTAATGAAATTCGTTAATTCTATGAGTCCGAATTGGAATATCAGCGTATTTCACTATCGCAATAATGGCTCAGATTACGGCAGAATTGTAGTAGGAATTCAAGTACCACCTGATGAAATGGCAGAGTGGCAAGCATTTCTTGATACCTTGGGTTATCGCTATTGGGATGAAAGTCAAAATCCCGGTTATAAGTTGTTTTTGGGGTAATAAAAACCCATTAAGCAGCTTGGTAAACGGTTGGTTCTGGAAGTGCTTCGCCAGTAGTTTCGTAAGCCAAAATTAACGATTCCAAAGCTTCAGTGCCATTGGCAAAAGCTTCCTCATAAGTATCACCATGAGTCCGCCAACGCTGTCCGGGAAAATCAGGAAATCCCACTAAAAAGCAGTTGTCTTCACCAGACCATTGAATGAGAATTTGATACTTAATTTTCACCATTCTCTTGTTCCTCCTGCTGTTGTTTTGCGTCTAATTCTTGAAATTTTCTCGTCTACCTACTTATTTTCCATTATTTCCATTATTACTAAGAAAACTCCAAAGACTGCACCACCAATTGGACCTAGAGAAACTGCCCCATTATAGACTGATGGAGGTGCGCCTGATGCCATAAGTAATACAGCCAATGCTGATCCTATCAAACTACCCGTCATTGCTCCTAGCAAAGTATATATTAATATGCCTATTAATGTGGGTAATATCCGTATTCCTAGCGACATTGCTCCAGCTAGAAATAACCAACCGATCGGTATCGCAAACAATAAACCAATAAATGTAAGAATCCACATTTTCTTTGTTTCTCCCTAGACTTTTTAAATTAAGGAAACTGCCATTGAAATTAAAGCTTTCATAACATCTCTCTTTAAAAACTGGAATACTGAAATACTGCCTCCTATCCTAGACCGATCGCACCAAACTGAACATAATAAAAAGACGAATTTTGGTTAATTTTTTTGAAAAAGACAGATTAAGACTGAAAAAGACGGATTAAGACAGCTATAATAACTGAGGTTAACTCTACATACCCTAGATTATGCAGGTTGATGAAGTAGTGGAATTTGTTGAGCGATCTGTATACGCGAATACAGGCACACATCTAAATGACTTGCAGCGTGGAATTATCGAGGGAATACTGAAGCGCCAAAAGTATTGGGAAATGGCAGAAAATAATGGTTGTTCAGCAGGTTATGCTAAGGATGTCGGTTACAAGTTACTGCAACTCTTATCTGATGTCTTTGATGAACCAGTTACTAAAAGAAACTTGAAATCAGTGCTAGAACGGCAAGGAAATATAAAGATTATTTTTAATAAAAATACAATTAATGATAAGCACAACAACATGATTGGCTATATCAACTTTTGTGCAGATAAAGCCAATTTAATTCCAGATAACAGTCAACCAGAGCAAGCTAAATGTCCCCTGGAAAGCAAGAATCAAGCTAATAAGGAAACAATTGATAAATTACGGCAATTTGGCTTAAGCGACGAACAAATTGCAGCAGCGTTAAACTTATCATTAGAGGTGGTGAAGCAAGTGAATGATCAATAAATCTGTTATGCTAAATATGCCGATCGCTCGAAGAATAAAAAAATTACTCGCTTTATTCATTAGTAAAAATCATGCTTGGTGCTGATATCCTGTCCTTTCAAGAGTTTATGACTAAAGAACCTTTACCTTTAGCTACCATCCAAGCGGCGGTGTTTGAATTTTTGCAAAACCGCGACGATGTAGTAGTGTTTGGCGCACAAGCAGTTAATGCCTATGTAGGCGAACCGCGCATGACACAAGATATTGATTTGATGTCGGTACGTGCTGAAGAATTAGCAGAAGAATTACGCGAATATTTGAGTCAAAAATTTTATATAGCTGTGCGCGTTCGAGAAGTTAAAGAAGGGCAAGGATATAGAATATATCAAGTGCAGAGTTCTGGTAATCGTCATTTGGTAGATCTTAGGAAAGTTAGAGATTTGCCAAATGCTCAACGTATTGAACAAGTATTAGTGATAGCCCCTCCAGATTTAGTTGCTAGTAAGGTGATTTCTTACTATCAGCGACGCGGAAAGCCAAAGTCTGGTACTGATTGGCGAGATTTAGCAATGTTATTATTGACGTTTCCCGAATTAAAACAGGAGTCAAGTCAAGTGTTAAACTGTCTTTTAGTCGGAGAAATCAACGAGAAAATTTTGGAATTTTGGCAAGAAGTTGTCCAAATGGAGATTGAAGCAGAAGATGACGAATTTTAAGTATTTATTTTTTTTGAATTGAAGTGAAGAAAGCACAGTTTTTTTAACTTTATTATGCAAACACCACAAACCCAACAAACACCAGAAACCTCAATGCAAAGTCTTTATGAAACTGACTTCTATGCCTGGACTCAAGCACAAACAAAACTGCTCAAAAATCTGCAATGGAATCAACTTGATTTGCCTAATTTAATTGAGGAAATTGTATGTTTGGGAAAACAAGAACGTGCGGAATTAAGAAATCGTTTAAGGGTTTTAATTGGGCATCTTTTAAAATGGGAATATCAAGTAGAAAAACGCAGTCGTAGCTGGTTAATGACGATTCGTGTTCAGCGTCGTGATACTCAAGAATTGTTAGCAGAAAATCCCAGTCTTAAGCCTTATCTTGAAGAATCGCTGCAAAAGATATATGAAAATGGCAGAGATTTGGCATCAGGAGAAACAAACTTGCCGCTAAAAACTTTCCCAGAAAATTGTCCTTACACTTTGGCAGATATTTTTCAGGATAGCTTTTATCCTGGTGAAGTTGCAACGGATGAATTGATGGAATAATTGCGATCGCACTCTACACAAAAAATACCTGTACCAAGCGGCAAAATGCAACTTGGTGACAGGTTTTACGCAAATTGACACTTCAGACGCTACCTCTTTAATCTTGGTGGGTGATTCCCTCTACCAGCAAAGGTTATGCGTATTTATGCGTAACAAGTAGGAATTATAGGAGTGTATAGCAAACAAACTATGGAAAAAAAGTTGTCTTTATCAAAGTTTTATCCTACACACAAAAGTGTGTTAATAGTATGAAGTTATGATAGTTTTTTCACTAAAAACCGGATAAAATAGAAGTATTTTTTTATACTTTTAATCCCTATCTTCAAAAGATCTATAACTTTGGGTTCTAAATAATGAGAAAATACTAAGATTGGCAATCATAAAATAGTCTATTAAGGTATCATGGCTGAAATTCAGTTTTCTAGAGGCATCAATGAAGAAGTGATTCCCGATGTACGGATTACCCGATCGCGGGATGGTAGTAATGGCACAGCTACATTCTATTTCCAAAAACCGAAAGCACTCAGCAGTACTAGTAGAGAAGAAATTACTGGAATGTATTTAGTTGATGAGGAAGGCGAATTAGTAACCAGGGAAGTAAAAGCTAAGTTTATCAACGGTCAACCTGAAGCATTAGAAGCACTTTATGTGATCAGATCGGCTGGTGATTGGGATCGGTTTAAGCGGTTTATGGATCGGTATGCAGAAGAACATGGTTTAGGTTTGAATAAGTCAAAAGAATGAAATAAATAAACCGGAGGATGAGGTTAATTTTGCTACTTCATCCTTCTTTTACTTAAGTAAAATTTATGAGCAACTTGCCACATCCCGACAAATCTAAACTAATAGTTAATTGTGCTGTAATTACAGTCAGCGATACTCGCACAGAGGAAACCGATCGCAGCGGAAACTTAATAAAAAATTTATTACTAGATGCTGGTCATAAAGTAGACAAATACGCTATTGTCAAAGATGAACCAGCACAAATTCAACAGCAAATGCAGGTTTTGAGTCAAGACTCAAATTTGCAAGCTTTGATTTTTAATGGAGGAACTGGGATTGCGCCAAGGGATACAACTTATGACGCGATCGAAGAGTTACTAGAAAAAACTTTGCCCGGTTTTGGGGAATTGTTTCGCTTTTTGAGTTATCAGGAAATTGGATCGAGGGCGATCGCATCTAGAGCAGTAGCAGGAATTTACCAAAGCAAACTAATCTTTTCTATTCCTGGTTCTAGTAATGCCGTAAAACTGGCGATGGAAAAATTAATTTTGCCAGAAATGGTACATTTAGTAACTCAACTTAACCCAAACTTCCCCAAAAAGATTAGCAATGAAAGCAAAGAAAAAGCCAAAAAACAAAATTAGGGGTTGGTGGCGTTTTTTGGGGAAGCGATCGTTGCTTATCGGCTTATTTGCATTATGCTTAGTACTAGGAATTTGTTTACTATATAACAGCGCCATTTTATATGTATCATCCCAAAAACCAGTAGGTGCGATTCTAGTATTAGGAGGAAGTATAACCAGAGAAATTCACGTTGCTGAATTAGCTAAACAATCACCAGAAATACCAATTTTAATCTCCCACGGTTCATTAGATCCTTGTATTTTACTCATATTTCAAAGAGCCTCTGCACCCATTGATCAAGTTTGGTTAGAAAATTGCGCCAATTCCACTTTTGGAAACTTCTATTTTAGTTTACCAATTCTTAAACAATGGCAAGTAAAAAAAGTTAAAGTAGTTACTTCAGCAACCCATTTACCCCGAGCAATTTGGTTAGCGCAAATTATTTTAGGTTCTCACGGTATTTGGGTAGAATTAGAAATAGCCGCAGAAACTAAAGGTATTCCCGCTAACCGCGAATCATTTTTTGTGACTGTAGCAGATGTAACTCGTGGGTTAATTTGGGCTGTGGTGAGTCAATTTTATGAACCAAAATGTACTGATTTAATCCCGCTTTCCCAAGTTGACTTAAATGTTTGGAAGATGAAAGGGTTTAAATGTGAAAGACAAGCTAATTTAAGATATTAACTAGGGCTTGCTGAAGAAAGTAGTTGTAGGGACACGGCATTCAGGAGATAACGGTAGGGATTGCAAGTGTTAATGATGCCGTGTCCCTACCCTTACCAACAGACTTATTCAGCAAGCCCTAACTAAAGAAATAAAATTACTAGAATAAATTTAGATAAAACTCTCAATTTCGGAAGTGTTAGTTCGAGAAACTACTGATTGAATAGTTGCTAGAGGAACTTCGTAAAAATACTGGCGGCGGAATTGTTCTTCTTGCACAGCAGCTAAAAATTGGGCGATCGCCTCACTAGCCTTACTATCCAAATTTGATGATGGCAATTTCTGGTTATTAGTAATTTGAAATTGTCCATCCCAATTTGTTACTTGAAAACCCAATTTAGCTAAGGTTTCTAATCCCAAATATAAGCAAGTATCACTAATTCCTAATTTTTGTTGCAATTGATCCGGTGTAGCGGTTTTCCCAGTACGGCTAAGATATTTAGCAATTCCTACTAAGTCTCCCCAAATTTGACTAGGTGATATTTCTTTAGGAGGTGGATAAGCAATAGCTAATTGTTTTTGACTTTGCAAAGCTTGGCGAAACCATAATTGCAAATCATCCCAATTACTCGGACAATCTCTGACAATTAAGGGTTGATAATTGCTATTTAATGGCGGAAGTTCTGCATCTCGCCAATCTAAAATTCCCTCTAATTGATATTGATTGATATGATTAAATAAATCAACATTTTCCGCACAAGAACGCACAGCAACTAACCGCACTTCATAGCGTTTTTGGTAGGTGTTAAAATCTAGTTCTGCGATCGCATCACAACGCCCTTGCGGAATTTCATCTCTGTAATGTCCCCACCAAATCCCCGGAAAGCCAACTTTACTTGATGGATCTTTAATTGAAAAATTAGTTTTGATATAGGCAACCTTATTCCCAATTGCATCTTTTATATTATAATTTTCCAAGTTCTCAAACCAACAGTTTTTAATCATTAATTGCGGTACAGGGTTGCCCATACCACAAGGTTCTAAAACTTTCATTTCTCGAAATAAATCTTGACCTAAATCAGCCACACTTACCACTAAATCTGCTGTGATTATTCGGTTTAACTTATTAGGATCTCCTGCAATTTCTTGGCGTAATTGATGATTAATTGCTTCCGTAAATAGGGGAATATTTTCAACCGGAAGACTCATACCTGCTGCGAAAGGATGACCACCAAATCGATGCAACAAATGTGCTTGATCTTTGACTAATTGATAAAGATCAATTTGATTCACCGAACGCGCCGAACCTCTGGCAAAATTGATATTTTCTGATGTTTCCTCTGCTGTTTCTACACTTAATAAAATAGTTGGGCGACCTGTTTCTTGGGCAACTTGTCCTGCAACTAATCCTAAAACTCCCACAGGCCAACCTACTTCTGTCAAGACAATTATACTAGTAGTTGATAAGTCTAATTGAGCTAATTTTTGCCATACTTGTTTTTCGACATCTCTTTGTAATGCTTTGCGGCGAGAGTTAGCTAATTCGGTTTCATAAGCTAATTTTTCCACCAGCTTTAAGTCGCGACTAGTGAGCAATTCTACACAAAAAGTAGCATCTCCTTGAATCCGACTAACGGCGTTAATTCTTGGGCCAATACCAAAGGAAATATCTGTAGGGCGATCGCCACTTTTCTTGCAATACTCCAGCAATCTACCTATCCCCGGATGTCGTCTTAATTTAGGTGGTTTTTGTAAATCTGTTTGCAGTTTTTCAATACCTAATTTGGCTAAATATCGACAATCACCACTTAATTGCACCAAATCAGCAATTAACCCGATCGCCACTAAATCTAATAAATCTTCTAATGGTTCTTCAGGCACATTTGGCAGAGTTTGATAAAGTGCTTCTACTAGTTTATAAGCAACCGCAACACCCGAAAGATTAAATAATTGATGATCTGGCGATAAATTCCGGGGATTAATAATTGCAACTACTGGCGGTCTTTCCGGGAGTAAAGTATGATGATCGGTAATAATTACATCAATTCCTAACTTTTGAGCAAATTCAATTTCGCTTAAATTAGTGCTACCAGTATCGCAAGTAACTATTAATTTAACTTCCTGTTTAGCCAGTTGTTCAATCCCTTGACAGTTCAAACCGTGAGACTCAGTAAAGCGATTAGGAATGTAATAAATTAATTGGGTATTTTGCGAAAAAAACTGTCCTAAACCTTCCCATAAAACCGTAGTAGAAGTGATGCCATCAGCATCAAAATCTCCCCAAATCGCAACAATTTCTTGATTATCTCTTGCTTTGAGTAATCTTTCCATTGCCCAGTTCATTTCCTGCCCAAAAGCAAAGGGACTTGCAGGTTTATAAAGGTCAGAATTTAAATATTCTGCTAATTTTTCAGCATTGTTAATTCCCCTTTGCCATAATAATTGAGCAGCATAATTACCCGATAATTCCGGCGCGTATTTTCTAACTGCATTAATTAACCATTCCGGCGGTTGAACTGTTGGCTGAATTTGCCATTGAGGTTGTTGCTGATTCATATTTTTCCCTAAAATTACCATTTAAGCTGTTAAGAAATAGGCGAAATATCGGGATTATCTTCCTCTAGCAATTCTGAATCAGTTACCATTACTTTAGTAGCGACTTCATTCACCACTTCCGAGGTTTTGGTAGCTGGGCGACGGCGCGATCGCTTATATGCAGATCTCTCCGCTTTTTCCCGTTCATAAGCAATTAATCTGCCATAATAATCATGTTTACTCAAATTCATTGACAAGAAAACGTGCTGACGGGTATTACCAAAACCTTTGCGAGTAAAAAATTTCACTGCTGGCGTATTAGCTGGATCGGTATCCACCAACATAAAACGCACCCCATCTTCAATCATTCTTTCCACCAGTTTATCAACTAATTTGTCACCGACTCCTCGACGTTGAAAATTAGGATTAACTCCCAGCCAAATAATGTAACCATAAGTCCAGGTTGCTTTGTTAATAATTGTACCTAAAACAAAGCCTGCTAATTGTTCGTCTATTTCGGCAACTAAACAATATTCTGGATCAGTATTGTAAAGCCCGATTACTTCCCATTCATCCCAAGTGCGATATAAATAAGGGTACAAATCGCTGGTAAAAACATCTTCACCCAAATGATATACCGGAGCAATGTCATCTATTTCCATGTTGCGGATATAGATCGAGTTATAGTTTTCCGCTTGACTCATAAATCAATGATGATCTTTTCTATTACTTAGCTTAAATCTATAATAGATTTAATTGCCTACTTTACTATCATACTCCGATTTTGAACTATGAATAGAGTAACTTCATTATTAGATAATCCTCCTATTTCCCAATGGCAAGCCGCTACATGGAAAGATTATTTAGCTGTAATTACTCTAGCCTTGCTATAATTAAAAAAATGTCAGCTTTGCAGGTAATGAAAATATGGGATTACCCACAATTACTGAAGATATCATTTCTCTCGATCCAGGGGACGAACTAATCCTCAGATTTAGAAGTTGGGAAGATTACGAGACATTGTTAAAGCTTCGAGAAGATAAAGCTGGTTTGAGGATTCGCTATAACAGTAAAACCCAGGAAATTAGAATTATGTCACCATTACCAAAACATGGAAATCAAGCCGATTTATTAGCAGATTTAGTGAAGGCGTTACTCCGAAATGAAGGGAAAGATTGGAACGCATTTACACCAATTACTTTAAAGCGAATTAACCGCCAGGGAATTGAACCAGATTACTGTTTTTATATAGACAATCGCGATCGCATTTTAGGCAAAGAACGCATCGACTTAGAAACAGATCCTCCCCCAGATTTAGCAATTGAAGTTGACCTAACTTGCACCACTAAACCGGAAGATTATCAAGCAATTTCACCTTTAGAACTTTGGGTTTACCGTCAAAATCAATTATTAATTTATCACTTCGATTCCCAAGAGTATCAAGAATCTCAAATTAGCCGATTATTTCCCAATTACGATCTCAAAACTTTAATTCCACAATACATCGATCGCGGTTGGCAAATCGGTTCTAGTGTGGCGCTGCGAGAGTTTGAAGAAGAGTTGCGATCGCTGTGAATCGGGAGACTTGGAAAAATGACCCTTACGTTTAATCCAGAAAAGTATATTCAATTGGTGAATGAGGAATTGCAGAAAAATATCGTCAAATAAATAGAAATGGTCGAGGGCAATTTACGGCAACAAATTTCACAAATAGCTATTTGCTTTAAGCTGTTTGAATGTAATGCCTGTGCTTTGGCTATCCAAGAGTTTTTAATTCAAAGAGGCATTGCTGGGAAACAAGTAAAAATTTACACGGGCAGTGCAGAGGGAAAATTTGGTAATATATACCATGATGACCTGCAACAGAATATTGCCACGAATGGACACCATGAAGGAATTGCAGTCGAAATAGATGGTATAGAAGTAATTTTTGATAATATCCATCAAGAAGGAATTCCTAGACAAGATTGGCTGGCAAAGTTTTATTGTTTGGCGCTCGATCTGGGTGGTCAATTTGAGATTACAGAGATTGAATTTTAATTAATAAGGAGAAAGCCAGATGTTAAATTTGTACGATTTGCTAGCGAAAATTAAGCAAAGACCATCTTTATATTTGGGAAAGCGATCGCTCAGTCACCTCCATGTTTTCCTAGATGGCTATAGCTTTGCCTGCCGTCAGATTGGCATTCCAGTAACGGAACAAGAAAAAGATTTTGCGGAATTTCAACAATGGATAGAACATCGATTTAACCAAGAAAATACTCAATCTTGGAGTCGGATTATTCTTTTTTATACAGAAGATGAAGCAGATGCACTGAATCGCTTTTTTGAGTTATTTGAAGATTTTTTGCGGCGGGAAAAGTTGCCAAAAGGTGAGGAAATAACTAATTTGGAAATGCCAGATGAAGTTAGGATTGTAGCGGGGAATAGTTGAGGGCTATGTTGATAGTGAGAGCGTGATCGCACTTGTGAGTAGAGTCAGAGCAAAAGCTTTTTCTGGGTTTTCATAAATATGATGACTGCCAGTAATTCTTTTCAAAACCCAGCCTTTCTGCTCTACAATTTTGCACAGTTGTTTGCCAGAAATAGATTTTATAGAGCAATTTCCACAATTTGATCTGTAGAAGCAATTGCTTCACGACTATTAGCAACTTCCAGCCAACCTTCAATAGCATCTTTTAAATTAGCCATTACTTCTTCGATCGTGTTTCCTTCAGTAATGCACCCTGGAAGCGCCGGAACTTCTGCCCAATAGCCACCTTCTTCTGCTGGATGAATGATTGCTCTAATTTTCATCTGCTTATTGACTTATTTGTTAAGAATATTGTAGCAACTATCGATCAGATTTTTTGGGGCGATCGCTCTTAGGAAACTAACAAAAGAATGAGCGATCGCACAAATAGGATAGAGTGAGTGCGATCGCTTTTGGGATGGGGGATGAGAGGGCGATCGCTTTTCCTACCATTAGCACTGCACCTAACCTCTAGAAGATGCTGTCTGTGTGAATGGAGTTTATCAGTTAGCGAGGTTTGAAGCTAGAGCTTGCCAATTCGTTTTGATTAGGCTAAAGTGAAATACTGGTAAATCAAATAATAATATAAAACGTGCCTGTTCCCTCAGAAATTATCGCTCTGGTTAACCAACTAAACCAAGAACTAAATTTGATCGAACAAGAAGCAACAGAGGGATTGAATCTCCTTAGACCTATATTGTCCCACTTTCCCGAAAATACTAGACTCATTCAATACTTTGCTTTTCTCAGTAATGCCTTATTTTCTGTCAGT
>JBAVZX010001196.1:0-2402 GCA_049589015.1 Phormidium sp.
AATAAAAAATAACAAAACTCCCGTAGCAATTCTTATATAGAGCTTGGCATCGTTGGTGATTCCTCCCTTGAGAATCCCCATCAATGCAAATAACAACAATAAAATAGATAATCCCAGTGGTTTTAGAGGTAAAGATATAATACTCCAAACCTGGACTACTGCGCCATTATTCGGGGTTAATAATGCTAGGATTACTGCGAGGAAAACAATTAGCGCCCCCAACCAAGCTAAATAATCCCTTGGTCTATATCTCCCCTCCCCAGGACCACCAGCGCCAGGATCGCCCTCTTTACGAGGTCGAAAAACTACCCGCCAAACTAACCAAACTATTAACGTTAAAAATATTAACTGAGTTAATGTGATAAACAACATAAAAATGCTACCTCACTAATATAGTTATTAATTATTAATAATTGGTGATTAGTCATTGGTCATTTGTAGCAAGTAAGCTCCAAAGTGGGTTTTAAAATAAGTAGTAACTTGTGTTAATAACTAATCACGAAAAACCAATGACTAATGACCAATAACCAATGACAATTATCTACGTTTTAATTCCCGGGCGATCGCCTGACTAACAGTTTGAATTACTTTAACACGGGCAAAGTACTTGTCATTAGCAGGAATTAAAGTCCAAGGAGCACTAGGAGTACTAGTGCGTTGAATAGTTTGATTTACTGCTACCTCATATAAAGACCATTTTTCGCGATTTCGCCAATCTTCCTCCGTGAGTTTATACTGCTTTAATGGGTCATTCTGGCGTTCCTCAAATCGCCTCAATTGTTCTTCTGAGCTAATATGTAACCAAAATTTCACCACAACATAGCCATCACTGGTTAACTGGGCTTCAAACTCGTTAATTTCCTGATAGGCGCGTCGCCACTCCTTTTCTTTAGCAAAACCTTCTACTCGTTCTACTAATACTCGACCGTACCAACTGCGGTCAAAAATGCCAATTGTTCCTGCCATCGGTAAGCGTTGCCAAAAACGCCACAAATAATGATGGGCTTTTTCTTCGTCCGTGGGTGCAGCAAAGGCATTAACATTGTAACTGCGAGGGTCAAGAATATCTGTAAGTCGCTTAATAGCCCCACCTTTTCCCGCAGCATCCCAACCTTCAAAGGTAATTAAAACTGGGATTTGATGTTCGTGAATGCTTAATTGTAACTTTCTGAGTTTTACCTGTTCCCGGCTGAGTTGGGTTTTGTATTCTGACCTAGACAAACTTTGGCTTAAATCTACCTGTGCCAATAAATTTGGTTCAGCGGGATTCAGGCGTTCTTGCGGCGGAAGGGAAGGCGGCGGAAGGTGACAGTGTAGGCGATCGAGTGCTTCGGTAATTGTCGCGACTAATTGCGTTAAAACTTTCACCCTTGCCCAGTTTTGACAGTCACCTTCGACCAAAGTCCAAGGGGCCGATCCAGTGCTAGTATGAATCAGCATTTCTTCAGCCAGGGCAACATATTGATCGTAATTTTTCTCTTGTTGCCAGTCTTCGGGACGAACTCGCCAAGATTCTAAGGAGTTGGAAGCGTATTTTTTCAGGCGTTTTTTCAGTTCTTTTTGGCTGAGATGAATCCAAAATTTAGCGATCGCCACCCCATCATCTACTAACTGACGTTCAAAAGCATTAATATGCTGCATCACCAGAGGCACTTGCGCTGCTTCTACCCGCTGAAATAGCCGATCTTCGAGTACGTGAATATACCAGCTATGATAAAAAATCCCAATGCTGCCACGGGCTGGTAATGGTTTCCAAAATCTCCACAAAAAAGGATATTTTTGTTCTTCCAGGCTGGGAGGCCAAATTGGATGGACTTTAAAACCTCTTGGGTCCATATAGCCTACCATTTTCTTGACTAATCCACCTTTACCTGCGGCAGCCCAACCTTCTAAAACTACCACCATTGGTTGTTTTTTATCCCAACAGGCTTTTTGAAGCAATCGCAACTGTTGCATTAAAGCTTCAATCTGAGTGCGATAAGTATTTTTATCTAAAGCAAGATCAAGATCGAGAGTATCTAACATAATTTAACCAAATCAAAAATCTACTAAACGCCAATTCTCCCTATCCACAGCCAAAAAATCAAAATATTTCTTACTCAACTTAACAAAAATGACTTTGCTCTTCCATTTCACTAATAATTTTTGTATAATCAGTACTAAATATAAATAAATTGTTAAAATTGCTTGACAAAACATCTTTTTTCTTAATTTTTTTCATAAGCTAACCAAAGTAATATTCTCAGTGGACTGTTTAAATTAGTAACTCAAAAGGGAAAAATAAATCTAGTAAATAGGGAGCAAGCATTGGTGAAGCATAAATTTTACCAGTTGTTCACAGTAAGCTGTTCCGCATTTAAATAGGATATGAAGATTTGCTGAAAGGGAACAGGGAACAGGGA
>JBAVZX010001197.1:0-2828 GCA_049589015.1 Phormidium sp.
TTCTTGCTCTCCAGAAGCTAATAATTGAGCTAAAGTATCTAAAGCTGGTGCAATTCGCAAATCAATTTTTTCTGCTACTCCCGCTTCTTGCCAGTAACGACGAGCAATATTAGTATATTCTTCGCTAACATCACAAGCAATAATCTTGCCATCTGGAGGCAAAGCTAAAGCCACTGAAAGGGAACTATAACCAGTAAAAACGCCAATTTCTAAAGTTTTCTTTGCGCCAATTAACTGCACTAACAAAGCCATAAATTGACCTTGTTCTGGCGAAATTTGCATTCTAGAATAAGGATGATTAGCTGTTTCTTCGCGCAAACGCCGCAAAATATCCGGCTGTCTCACAGAAACAGACAAAAAGTAATCATACAGTTGATTGTCTAAGCCAAGTGTCTTTTTTGTCATTGTTTAGTTGAAGAATTGTTGATCTTTCAAGTCAGGATATACTATTAGATGCTTAAAATAATAGCTAGTCAAAATGTGGTGCAAGGAGAATCTAGACGATTAAAAATATTTACAGTGTTATGGCTAGCCCATGCTGAGGAAAAATGAAAAAACAATGATAAAAAAATCACTTGTCTACTCCAAGAGGAAGATGTATAATTACTTAAGAACAGAAGGGGAGTAGCTGCTAGCTAAACCGAATTAGAGATAAATCAATTAGCTAGCCCATCTGAATCAACATACTGGCGATGAGCCTGGTTCAGATGACAAGTTTCTCAAGCTCAAAATTGAGCAGATAAAAGCTTGCAAGCGAGACCTTCACTAAGTTCACAACTGATGTGAGCTTGGTGAAGTCTATTTGCACTCATCAAGCTCACTCAGGGAAAACGGAAACACCCTGGAGAGTTTGAGAGAATGCTGACAGCTTTTACTGCTGGATTATTGTTAATTACAGTTTCAGAATTAGGCGACAAAACATTTTTCATTGCGGCAATTTTAGCCATGCGTCATTCGCGGAGGCTGATATTTATTGGTGTTACCGCAGCCTTAGCAGCAATGACAATATTATCGGTTTTAATGGGACAAGCGGTATCACTTTTACCGAAAATATATGTTTATTATGCAGAAATTATCTTGTTTGTTGGCTTTGGGCTAAAATTACTTTATGAAGCCAGCAAAATGTCAGCTAGAGGAGAATCTGAGGAAGCAGAAGAAGCCTTAGAAGAGGTGGAGAAAGCCGAAGCAAAAATCCGCCATAAAGAAAGTAAATTAGCAGTTGTAATTAAAGCATTTGTGATGACATTTGTAGCAGAGTGGGGCGATCGCACCCAATTTGCTACGATCAGCTTAGCGGCGGGGTACAATGCTTTTGGAGTTACCGCCGGAGCAATTTTAGGGCATGGAATTTGTGCTGCGATCGCAGTTACCTGCGGTAGACTAATCGCCAAGAGAATTTCGGAACGCAGCTTAACTGCTATGGGAGGAATATTGTTTCTCCTGTTTGCATTAGTTTCTTATTTAGAAGGAGTTTAAAACAGGGTGTGGTCATTTGATTTTTGATTTTTGATTTTTGATTGACCACACTCATTTAAAAAGAAATAACCAATGACCTAATTTTTCTTTTCGGTTTTTTCCTGAGTAGTAGGTGTATTTGGCGCAGGAGAAGCAGCGGCAGGAGAAGCAGCGGCAGGAGAAGCAGCAGCGGGAGGTTGGGAGGCTAATTGAACAATTTGATCTCTATATTGAGCAGGAGCTAAATTAGCAGCAGAATTGAACAGAGATTTAGCATCCTCAGTTTTGCCTTGTTGTTGTAACACCAAAGCCTTAGCTAAAACCGGACGAAAATCTTCCTTATTAGCTTTAATCGCATTATCGTAGACAGTGATTGCATCATTAAAACGACTCTGTTCAGCATAAACCTGTCCCAACATCAGTTGCACAGAAATTACATTCACAGTGTTAGGCTTAATTTGGTTCAGGTTCGGGGCGCTTTCCAAAGTATTTTGCAGTAAACCAATAGCGGCTTCGGGACGACCTTCAGCCAGTAGCAAGCTGACAAGACCTTGTAAAGCCTTGATATCGCCCGGTTGAGATTTCAGAATGGAGCGGTAAGCTATAGCGGCTCCTTCGCGATCTCCAGTTTGTTGCCGAGCCTGAGCCAGCAAAACCGAGTATTCAGTATTTTCCGGCTTCAGTTTCGCCAACTTTTCCAAGGGTTCGATCGTTGTTTTCACATCAGCGACACCCAGACGTACTAACTCTAGCTGAGTAAACAGCAATCCCTGGAGAGCCGTTTCATTATCAGGTTCTCGTTGTAGAACTAACTGATAACCCCTCGCCTGAGCTTGCAATTCCTCTTGCTTCCCTGCTGGCGTTTGGATAGCAGTTGCAGGTGTTCTAGCAGAAGAGGATTCTTGATTGGGCCTGCCACCCAAAAAAGGCATAATAGAGGGAACTACAAAAGAGATAGTTCCCAAGAGCAGAAACCCAAAAATCAACCAGCGACGGAGCTTTTCAGACACAAAACTTTTTTGAACTCTGATTAACATTATCAACTATGAGTTGCTAATGTGACCAAAACTAAAGCAGGATACAAGCCGCCGAATGCCCACCATTAACATGAGCCAAAGATGCAAATAATTATTGAAACTTTACGGATGAAACAATATACATATTGCATTGATTAAAATAGACAGGCTAAAACAACTTGTCGATCGCAATCAACTGCTTTATTAGAGTGGATTGTGAGCAATCCTGTGAATTACGAAATGTTCAACGAAAGAATAGAGTAGTAAATACAGGTTTTGGCTTTTGGCTGGTACAGGCGGATCAATTAATCCTCCTGGATCAAAACCAAACATTTTCCATCCCAAGCCAGAATGAAG
>JBAVZX010001198.1:0-4502 GCA_049589015.1 Phormidium sp.
ACTGTTAGCATCCCAGTTAATTTGCCAAGCGATAGATTTCTGCCACTAATGAGTCAGTGTGCAGAAATATTTAACGCTCATACTGACTGGTCGCTAGCTAACAGAACTTACAACAAAAACAAGGCACATAAGGATTTGTATCGCTCACTTAGAGAGCAATTTCCTTATGTGCCTTCCGCTTTGGTGCAAACTGTTAGAGATAACGCATTAGAAGCCATTAAAGCTACTAAATTTAAGCGAACTCCCAGGAAGAAACCTACGTCAGGGTTAAGATACGACAAACGAACCATGACTCTAAGAGGTAAACAACTAACTCTTAGCTGCATTGGAAAACGTCGAGGCAAGAAAGTAAATAAATGGTTGGGTAGTTGGCCGTTCTATCAGCAGGAACAATTTCTGACTTACAAATCTATTGCATTGGGTAAAAAAGTAGTTCATGTCGATCCTAGTTACACTTCTCAAAAGTGCAATATTTGTAAGCATATTAAAAAAACAACTCGTCATAAGTCTAGATTCCACTGCAAAAATTGTGGACATAAAACTCATGCCGATTTGAATGCTGCTAGAAATATTCGCGACGATTATATTCTCTCCTCTACCCCAGGGACGGAGGAGCAGGGTTCGGTCAATAACCCAGGTGTTTCAATCAGTTTCTCTGGTTAGTTACAAGCCCCATCCCCTCGTGGGTGGGGCGGTTGACTCTGGTAATTCGCCAAATCTTTCCCGATATCTAGCTAATAATTCTTCTGCTTGTCTTGACCTTTCTTCTGCTGTCAAATAGCGATTACCTTGGCGATCGAACCAGTACAATACTTCAAGCTGAGATTCTCCGTCATTATACCGACCTCTACCAATTCCTAAACCGACTTCTGGCATCCAAAAAGGTTCACCAATTTGCTGTTCGTACTCGCCATTAACTAAACGATAAACTTCAAAAGGTTGATGTTGATCTTGCCGCCAATAGTAAGGGTTATAAATAACATAATAAATTACGCCTAATTTGGCATAAATATCCATTTTTTTGTCATATTCACCGCCATAGGTTTGTGAAACAATTTCTAAAGCGAAAATAGGGGGAATATTATTTTCTTCCCAAACTACATAACTTAAGCGCAAAGTTTCGCCTTTAAAACGTTCTACTCCCAAACTCAAAAAACCATCAGGAACAACGGGTACTAAAGGACTAATTCCTGTTATGTGATAGATTGCCATATCTACGCCAAAAAACCAATCATGGCGTTTGTTCCAGTGGAATTTGAGCAAAAATAACAGTAAATTTGGCAGAAAATTTTGATTTTCGTGATCCACAGGCTTATCATCGGAATTAGGGAGTTCTGCACCAGTTGGTAAGCGGATTTCTGGATTAAACTGTACCATCGCTTCTCCCCAATCTTGACAGCAGTTATTAGTCACTGAATCATTATCAATGGGATACAAATAACTAGCTTTCCTGGCATCACTATTATCTAATTTTTGGTAACTAAGGGAACTGTGTGCTAGTACTGAGTGGATATTACTCTTAGTAACTTTTTCTCCCAATGCTTTACTAAGTAAATTCCATAATTGAAAGCCCACTAGTTTAATGTACTCTGGATCATAGCCAGCCAGTTCAGCAATTTCTTTATAAGAACTTCCTTCCCAAGATTTACAAAATACCAACTCTTGGACATCATTGAGACGTTTTTGCTTGAGAACCTCTACTACCCTAATTAATGCTTCTTCAACGATCATCTACGATTACCAGGAATTTCCTTAAGCTTTGCTTCCAGATTACACAAAATTTAATTTAAAGAGCTAACTTATTATAATTTTTTATAACTGACAGAGCCTATCTCCTACATTTATCACTAAAGAAGCAGGAATAAATAAATCAATTTTAAATTTCAAATTTTTGCTGAAGGAGATAGATAAAAACTATGTCATTCACACTAGATTTAAATGATACATTTTCCAGATGGAATGAACCGCTTTCTTTAGTTGGAAAATCCGATGTAACAAGCATTCTATCAATGGGTGATTCGGATTTATTAGCTACGCAAACAAATAACGGTGTAGGTTCTAACATTGATTTAGCTGTAAATCTGAATGCCTTAGCAATCGATCGCTCTTTTGGGCAATTTGTTTTATCAACGTTTTCTGGAAATGGCAATTTCGGGGAAAACACCCAAATACAGACAAACAATCAGAAAAACTCAAACCCAACTTTACTCAACACCGATCCTATCACTGGTAACAGTACCTCATCAGTTAACGGTTTCACTCTAGGAAATGATGAGACAACAGAGACAAGCAACTCAATGGCAACTCCCGTCAACTGGTCTCCTGTGAATGGTTGGTATCGCATCACTGATAGTATTGGCGGCTCAAAAACCGAAGACTACTTTCAATTTCGCCTCAGCACACCCAGCGACTTCAACGTAATTATTTATGGTTTAAGCGCCGACGCAGATGTGTACTTATTAGATCAGTCGGGTAATCAGATCATCTCCTCGATCAACGGTGGGACACATAATATTGGAGGAAACGCTTATAGTGTCAGCACTTCTGAAGTCTTCGACACTATTCTCAATCCAGGCACTTACTTCGTGCAAGTGAATTCTTTCGATGGTTTTGCCACTGAATATACTATGGATTTTCTGGCAAAACCAACCACATCGGTATCAGATTGGTATAGCCAAAACCTCAACGATAGCGGCATCATCAACTGGGCACGTCAAGTGGGCGATGATAACCAATTAAGCCGCAGTGACATGATGCTGATCTTCCGTAGCGCCACAGATAATGGTTGGGTTGACTCTAACGAACTCACCGATTTGCAAACGCTGGTAAACAATTATAGTCGCTTCCAAATGACAGATTCAGTGTGGAATTTGTCAAACAAGATTGCCTTTGGTAGTAGTGCTAACACCTGGTATCAAGATGAAATTCTGGGTAACTTGTATGCTGGTAGCAGTGCTACTCAACTTGACAAACTAGTTGGCAAATGGTTCTTAGGCAATGACTTACCTTCCACTTTTATACCTGCTGATGTCGATACTTCTGCCAGGAATATTTATTACGGTTTAGCTAATACTTCGGGATTGTTCGATCGAAATCAACTTCTCTATGGTACAGATGGAGCAATCAACATCACGGATATTTGTCAGGGAGAATTAGGAGATTGTTATTTCCTAGCTGCCTTGGGAGCTTTCGCCAATAACAGAGCATCCGTAATTGACAATATGTTTACTGACAACGGAGATGGTACCTTGACAGTCAGCTTCTACGGCGAATATGACGGTGTTGTAACTACCCCAGCTGAATACGTTACAGTGAACCAATATCTGCCAACCTATCTGGGAGCCTATTTCGCCGATTACAATAACCAAAATAGAGGCTTGTGGGTTGCTCTGGCAGAAAAGGCTTATGCCCAATTTGCAGAAATGGGTATATCTCAACGTCCCAGTACAGCCAATAACTATGGCAACATTGAAGGTGGTTGGGGTTTCCGAGTAATGAACGCGATTACAGGTTTCACCCAAGGCGGTGTCTACTCTGATTATTCACAAATAGGCACTGCTACGCCTCAAGGATCATTCCTCAGTTTGTTTGATATTGCCACTTTCCTGGGTAATAATTGGGCGCTTTCAGCAGGTAATCCGGGATTACATCACGAATACAGCATCGTGGATGCTAACACCAGTGCTGGAACAGTTACGCTGTACAACCCTTGGGGACCTAATTCTCTACCAGGTGAATCAACTGGGTTCTTAACTCTTTCTTACAATGACTTTAAAGCCAACTTTGACATGATTCATGTTGGTTAATTCCTCGATTTAGCGGAAATGGTGCGTTACGTTGCACTAACGCACCCTACTATTTGCTACCAAGAATGTAAGGCTCTTAATTGGGGAGATTTTTTCAATTGATGGGCTTCCATGCGGCGCAAAACGTCATCTAAAATTGTGACTGTTTCGTTAATAAATGGGCCTTTATTTAACATGACACATTCGGCTCTTTCTCCCATTGCGGCATCAGTCATTTCGGCACGGGAAGGGATGCCTGTTTTGGCGAGATTTTCTAATACTTGGGTTGCCCAAATTACGGGAATGTGGGCAGATTGACATAACCAAAGTATTTCTTCTTGCATTTCTGCTAATCTTTGATAACCGATTTCTACGGCTAAATCTCCTCTTGCAATCATTACTCCTAATGGTTGTTTTCCTGCTGCTTGAACGATGATTTCTGGGAGGTTACGAATGGCTTCTTTGGTTTCAATTTTGGCGACAATGGCGATTTTTTTGGGGGTGTTTTCTAGACGTTTTTGAATTTCGGTTTGTAACAATGCCACGTCTGCTGCTGTTTGGACGAAGGAATAACCGATGATGTCAGCATGAAGGGCGACAAAATCTAAATCTCGGAAGTCTTTTTCGGTTAATGGACACAGTTGAATTACTGTTTCTGGGAAATTCAATCCTTTTTCTGGACGGAGTTTTTCTCCTTTAGTACGGGTGTGTGTGACT
>JBAVZX010001199.1:0-1610 GCA_049589015.1 Phormidium sp.
AGGTTATAACGTACCTGTAAAGTCACCTCTGACAGATATTTTACCTGATTCTAAAAGGTACGAAAGAGACTATAAAATATTTAAAATAGACTCGGAAACAGGCGAGGTGCAATCTATGAAAATTAGAGAACTATGAAAGAGTATATGCGATCTCTTTTTGTCAAGTACAAACAAAAAGGTATTTTGATTGATACGAATATTTTGCTGTTATGGTTTGTTGGTTCTACTAATCGAGCTAGAATATCATTATTTAATCGAACAGAGAAGTTTTTGCCAGAAGATTATGATACTTTACTGGAAATACTATCTTATTTCTCAAAAAAAGTAACTACCCCTAACATTCTTACGGAAGTTAACAGTTTAGTTGATAAACTTGGAGAACCTGAACGTTCTCTATGTTTTTCTATATTTGCTCGCGATCTGACAATTTTGGATGAATTATATATCGAGAGTAGTATCGCTACGCAGACAGAAAAATTTGCTAAATTTGGCTTAACTGATTGTGGAATAATCAATGTAGCTAGAGAGCGATATTTAGTGTTAACAGACGATCTGAAATTAGCCAATTACCTACAAAAACTAGGAATTGATACCATTAATTTTAATAATATTCGGGTTTATGGATGGAAATAATTACACCTCAAACTCTTCTAGAGGTTCATCGAAATCATCAGGTAAAGGTAAAACAAATGTTCCTTTCAATATTCCAGAACGACGTTTTTTAGGCTTTTCTTTTTCTGTAATTTCAGGGTTGCTTTCCGGCAAATATTCCTCTAAATCTGCCAATGGTTCATCAAAATCATCTGGCATAATAATCATGCCTTCCATTGTTCCTGCTACTCGATATTTTTTCGGTGTGTTTTCTTCAGTAGACTTTTTACCGTGCTTTTCTAGCAAAAATTCAATGTAATGAAGCACATTTTTTTGCAGGGATTCTGGCAATTGTTCTAATTTTTCTAAAATAATCGGGTGGATCATGGTTTTTTTCCTTGGAAATCTTTCAATATTGCTTAGTTAAGGGTAGGGCGAAGCATTCGGAGAGAAAATCTAGGGTGTGAGTTAATAAATTGTCGCCCGAATGCTTCGCCCCTACAAAGGCTTATTTTCCTTGATGTTCTACAGTGTCGGGCATTTGGCTAATAATTTCCATTGTTTTGACGCTGACGGTGCAGACTCTTGGCAATAAATCTATCACTTGTTCTTTGTAATCAGCAAAGCGATAGGTGTTAAAAAGTTTGGCAATGGTGGGATCTTTCGGTTTCTTTTCTTTATATTGATCCAGTATCCATTCTAATGCTGAACGATTGCCGAGTTTGTATTCCCAAGCAACGGCAGGAATTCCTGATAATTGGGTGTTTTCATCTAGTATAATTTGTCCGTTTTCTTTGTCGGCTTTTAGTTTGGTTTTCGGTTGATCTTTGCTGGCAATTTCTTGGCGGGTTAGTTTGTAAGGTTCAATGGTTTCATAGTTTAGGTGTAATTCCATTAATGTTTTACCCCATTGCGCCCATTGATGGAAATCGGCATAAAATGGCAAGCGGGGAAATTCGCGTTTTAGGTTGAGTTCGTATTTTTGGCGATAGGCGGGATGATGCAATACGGCGTAGGTG
>JBAVZX010001200.1:0-6090 GCA_049589015.1 Phormidium sp.
GAACAAATTGATTCCTGTTTAGGTTGGTAGCCGAAAATTTTACCTACTTTAATTCCTTTGACTTGGATTTGATTGCTATATAGTTACAAATTCTCTTGAATTTCAGAAAAACTCAAAATAAATTTACTAAACATTTTTAGAGTTTTTAGGGTGTTTTTGAGCGTAAAAAACTGAAATAGGTGTTTTTAGAACTTTAATCTCAACAAGATAAGTTTTTAATCAAAATACTCAAAATAGTAGCTATTTACGACGATTTTCGAGAAAGTTTAATAAAATTGACAAAAAATTTTTGTTTAGATATGTTGAGAATGTTAATTTTGCGCTACGATTCAAATATTGACCTAGATGCGATCGCGCAGGACGCAAGCTACACTTAAAAGTATGCTAAGCACCTGTGGGCTGAACCAGGTTATTGATTGCAGTAACCTGTGTAAAGGAACGACCTATCGCTCCGTTATCGATCGCATCCCAAGCATAAAGACCCAGTTTGCCAAAACTGAAGTCTAAATGCTTATGCGACTAACGTAACGATTAGAACGAACCTTCTCAATTCGCTAATGCCTCACACAATGGGCCAACAGCCAACGATTGCCATAAACCATCTAGGATGTGAAAAAAACCGCATCGATACCGAACATATTCTGGGACTGCTAGTACAAGCAGGATACCAGGTTGACAACAACGAAGAATTAGCAGACTACGTGATTGTTAATACGTGCAGCTTTATTCAAGCAGCACGGGAAGAATCCGTGCGTACCATTGCTGAATTGGTGGAGACTGGCAAAAAGGTAGTAATCACCGGGTGCATGGCGCAACACTTCCAAAACGAGCTACTGGAGGGTTTCCAAAAACAGGAAGACAACACTGGGGAAGCAGTAGCCGTCGTCGGTACTGGTGATTATCACAAAATTGTCAATGTAATTCAGCAAGTACAGCAAGGAGAAAAAGTCACCGAAATTTCCAGAGCGCCGACTTATATAGCTGATGAAAATATTCCCCGCTATCGCACCACACCGGAAGCTGTAGCTTATCTGCGGGTAGCCGAAGGGTGTGATTACCGCTGCGCGTTTTGTATTATTCCGCATTTGAGAGGGGATCAGCGATCGCGTAGCATAGAATCGATCGTTGCCGAAGCCAAGCGACTAGTTACGGAAGGGGTAAAAGAAATTATCCTGATTTCCCAAATTACCACTAACTACGGAGTAGACATTTACGGAAAACCAAAGCTAGCAGAACTACTGCGAGGCTTGGGAGAAGTAGAAGTACCTTGGATTCGCGTCCATTATGCCTATCCCACAGGATTAACTCCAGAGGTAATTAAAGCCTTTCAGGAAACGCCAAACGTCTTACCATACCTGGATCTTCCCTTACAACATTCCCATCCAGAAGTCCTGAGAGCCATGAATCGTCCTTGGCAAGGGCGAGTAAATGATACAATCATTGATAGAATTAAAAAGGCGCTGCCACAGGCCATTTTACGGACAACATTTATCGTTGGGTTTCCTGGAGAAACAGAGGAACATTTCCAGCACCTAAGACAATTTGTTCAGCGCCACGAGTTCGATCATGTAGGTGTATTCACCTTTTCTGCCGAAGAAGGAACCCCAGCATACAGTTTGCCCAATCAATTACCCCAATCTGTGATGGATGAGCGTCGGGACATCCTGATGCGAATTCAACAGACTATTTCCCAGAAAAAGAACCAACAATCCATTGGGAAAATAGTAGATGTTTTAATTGAGCAGGAAAACCCCGATACTGGGGAGTTAATCGGTCGCTCAGCCAGGTTTTCACCAGAAGTCGATGGACTAGTCTACGTCACGGGTAACGCCGCACTGGGTTCAATTGTCAGTGTGAAAATTACAGACGCAGACATATACGACCTCTATGGTCACACAACTAGCTAATAGCTATTAGCTAATGGCTAACAATCAAGACTAGTGGTAACTAGCCATTAGTTCTTAGTGAAAAAACACCTATCAACAAACAACTTATCAAAGTAAAAGCAAATTCATGACTATAACTTTCAAAAACTTAGGTCTTTCAGAAACTCGCATTCAACAATTAGAAAAAATGGGTCTGACCACCCCGACTACAATTCAAACTCAAGCGATTCCCCATTTGTTAGCTGGGCGCGATGTAGTAGGACAATCTCAGACCGGAACTGGTAAAACAGCTGCTTTTTCTTTACCAATTCTGGAAAGAATTGACCTGAATCAAAAAGCAGTACAAGCGCTAATTCTGACTCCTACCCGCGAACTAGCATTACAAGTCGGAAATGCGATTCGTGACTTCAGTGGTGCTAGCAGCGAAATGCCTTCTAAGGAAGCGCGGAATTTGTGGGTATTGCCAGTATATGGTGGTCAAGCAATTGAACGCCAAATCCGTCGCTTGCAACAAGGCGTGCAAATCGTGGTGGGAACGCCCGGACGGGTAATTGATTTGTTGGAACGCGGAGATTTGAAACTCGATCAAGTTAGCTGGTTAGTATTAGATGAAGCTGACGAAATGTTGAGTATGGGCTTTATTGATGATGTGGAAAAAATCCTCAAGCAAGTACCAGCTGAAAGGCAAACTGCTTTCTTCTCTGCTACCATGCCTCCAGTGATTCGGGAGTTGGTGAGTAAGTTTTTGCGATCGCCAATCACTGTCACAGTAGAACAGCCAAAAGCTGCACCTAAGCAAATCAACCAAGTAGCTTACATGGTGCCCCCAGGATGGACAAAAGCTAAGGCACTTCTGCCAATTTTGGAAATGGAAGATCCTGAATCTGCCTTAATCTTTGTCCGTACCCGGAAAGCTGCTGCGGAACTGACCAATCAACTGCAAGCGGCTGGTCATAGTGTAGATGAATATCACGGCGACCTTAACCAACAAGCAAGGGAAAGGTTGTTATACCGCTTCCGTCAGCGTCAAGTCCGTTGGGTAGTGGCGACTGATATTGCTGCACGCGGTTTAGATGTGGATCATCTCAGCCATGTGATTAACTACGACTTACCGGATAGTGTGGAAAGCTACGTTCACCGCATTGGTCGGACAGGTCGTGCGGGTCGTGAAGGAACAGCAATTTCCTTGGTTCAATCTTTGGATCGCCGGAAACTGCGGTTAATTGAACGGCACGTCAGACAAACTCTGAAAATTACTTCCATTCCTACCCGTTCTCACATTGAATCACGTCACTTGGAGAAATTGCAAGACCGAGTGCGGGAAGCATTAGCGGGTGAACGGATGGCTTCTTTCTTACCAATTGTGGCTAAACTCAGCGCAGAATATGAGGTACATACGATCGCTGCGGCGGCGCTACAAATGGCTTACGATCAAACTCGTCCAGCTTGGATGAAGTCAGAAAATTACACCGCCGAAGATGAAGCGGCAATTAATGGTAAACCCAAACCTCTCCTGAAGCGGAGCAAACCTTCTGCACCAGCAAGGGTAGAAATCGAAAGCAAGAAATAGTTAAATCTTGCTGTTGCATTAATTAAATTATGCCCCCGGTTAAAGTCTGGGGCTGATAAGAAAAGCCTGCGAAAGCAGGTTTTTTATTGAATATTTGAGTGTTGCTTTTGCTGCATAAATTGTTTCATTGATTGGCGACGATTCTCCATAAATTTGTGCCAAAAACCAGGATACAAATCGTCCATTGTTTTGGTAATTGACCAGATTTCCATGCCGATCAAATTATGTAAAGAGCGATCGCTTTTTTGCAATTCTTCGAGGTGTCGAGCAATATTCACCAAAGTTTGACTATCAGGAACCACTGGGTTTTTTGGTTCAGGAGGTTGATAAACATTCAACTCTAGCATAGTTAGGAATTTTCAATGAGTGAATTTAGGTAGATCTATGCCTGAAAGCTATTGCAGAATACCCTGATTACCGAAATTACTGGCAACAAGTAACCAATAAATGTTAAGATATTTTCCAGGCTAACACAGCAATGCTAATCTGCCGATCGTCAGTTTTCAGTGCTGAACTTTGTTAACTCAGCAAACCGACTCGCCAGGTTTACCGTTGCTCTGTGTCAAGTCGTATTAAACAATTTTTAGCATTAATTTTCGCTATTGCACCTGATTAGGAGCAAATTTCATGATAGCTTGATAAAGGCTTTAACTAGTTTTGACCATAATGACGGTTCTTTAGTGGCTGTTAATATTTTAAGTTCCACTTAGATGTATAAACAGTTACTTACTTTATAAGAATTTATACTTATTTGCAAAAGTAGTTTTTTGTATAGATTGCTTAGAACTAGAAAATTTCACACATGAACTTAATTTTTACTGCTATAACCAAGATATTGACTTATTACTCGGCTAGGAACCATGAGAGAAAAATTATACTTACTGTTAAAATTAGCCAGGTTGGAATAGTGAATAAATTGACGAGATTTAAAGGAATGTATACTAAAATTTGAGTAAAAAAGGTACTAATAATCATTAATATTATCAGCAAGATAGGGACAGGCATAGCATCTACGATTTTGGGAAAGACAAGTTTAATTATAGCAAAGCAACCATAGTATTTTGTAATGCTGCTAATTACTTATGTTAAGAGGAATCAATTTTAAAGGGAACGCCCTAAAACTTGGCAAGTTAATATTTATTTATTCATTTTTATCAAGCTTGTGGTTTTTATCTACTTCGCAAATTTTAAGTTTGCTAATTAAAAACAACCAGCTTTTAAAATATTTAGTTCTACTTACAGATTGGGTTTTTGTACTTATTAGTGCTTGGTTACTCTATGGCTCAATTTCTCGTGTACAGCGACAATTACACCAAACTCAACAAGAGTATTATAACTTATTTAATCATACGGTGGAAGGAATTTATCAAGTTTTGCCTTCAGGAATTTATATTAATGCAAATCTAGCGTTAGCACATATATATGGGTATGCTCATCCTGAAGAAGTAATTGCTAATTGTACTTGGCAAACTTTAGACGTTGACTATCGAAAGCGGGCAGATTTTATCAAAAAGTTGTCTAATAATAGCACTGTTTCTGGAGAAGTCTTTGAAATTTATCGCCGGGATGGGAGCATTATTTGTATAGTAGAAAATGCCTGCACTGTCAGAGATAGTTTAGGAAAACTACTGTATTATCAAGGCACAGTTCAAGAAGTTACTAATAATGCAAGTTTAACAGAGGTTGAAGAAGAATTACCAGAAGATACTAGTACTATATTGATGGCTGTGATTGAAGGCATGACTGATGCGGTGTTTGTGAAAAATCATCAAGGAAAATATTTAATGACTAATGAACCAGGAGCTAAATTCTTGGGGAAATCAATTAATCAAGTATTAAATGCTTATGATTGGGAGTTATTTCCTCGCCAAGTAGCGCAACAAATTAGGGAGAGCGATCGCCTAGTATTAGCCACAGGAGAAACAGTGACTTATGAGCAGGATACTACTATTTTAGACAAAAACAATTTACCTGTATTCAGAAGTTTTTTAGTTAGTAAAAGTGTTTATCATAATTCTGAAAGTAAGACTTTAGGATTGCTTTCTATTGCCAGAGATATCACAGATTATAAACAAATGAAAGAGGAAAGGAGCCAACTATTAGAACAACTAAAAAAAGATATTGAAGATTTAGCAGCCCTAACTGAAGCAGCTATAAATGCTCCAAATAGTATTGATTTAAAACAACTACTAGATACATTATTACAGCAAATAATTGAAGTTTTATCGGCAGATACAGCAGTAATTTTATTAAAAGAGAACGACTATTTGCGCTATACAAATGGAGTAGGAGTAAATCCCGAAATTAGGATTTATTATGAAGTGCCTGTGGGCGAAGGATTTGCAGGTACTATTGCGAAATTTATGGAACCACTTTATGTTAAAGATACGATAAATGAACCTACTATAGAAGTATTAAATGCAACCTCTTTAACATTCATTCTAGAGCAGGGAATTCATACAATTTTGGGTGTACCACTTAAACGAAACGGCTGCTGTATTGGTGTTATTCATTTGGGTTGGTGCCAGATTCATCCGTATAATGAACGAGAAGTGCATCTTTTAGAAATTACAGCTGAGCGTTGTGCAATGGCGATCGTTAACAGAGAACTTTACGAACAAACTCAAAGATTGC
>JBAVZX010001201.1:0-2229 GCA_049589015.1 Phormidium sp.
TCAGTGGGTGTCTCAGCGCACCGAAAATCAAATCAATGATTTATTGGGATGTCCTCTGGGAAAAAATACCAAGTTAGTTTTAACCAATGCCATTTACTTTAAGGGAAATTGGCAGGATAAGTTTGACTCAAAAGATACCAAAGAAGAACCTTTTACCCTAGCATCAGGTAAACAGGAAAAAGTGCCATTGATGTATCAGTCAAATCACTTTAGTTACGGTGAAGCTGAGAATTTGCAAGTGCTAGAAATGCCTTACAAAGGTAATTTATCAATGGTGATTTTGTTGCCAGCAAAGCCGGATGGTTTACCCGATTTAGAACGCAATCTCACAACAGCTAATCTGGAAAACTGGTTATCATTGTCTCCAGAGAAGGTCGAGGTATGGTTGCCTAAATTGAAGTTCGATCAACGCTTTAATCTAAAGGGAACACTTTCTCAAATGGGAATGGCAGATGCTTTTGACGAAGTGGGAAAAGCTGACTTTTCTGGGATAGCTAACCAACCCAATTTGTACATAAAAGATGTAGTTCATAAAGCTTTTGTCGAAGTGGATGAGTCAGGAACGAAAGCAGCAGCAGCAACAGCAGTAATTATGTGTAAAGGAGATTGTCCAGCAACTCCTGCTACTGCTTCCATACCGAAATTGTTTCGGGCCGATCGCCCATTTTTATTCCTAATTAAAGACCAACAATCAGGGAGCATTTTATTTATGGGCAGATTTGTTAATCCTAATCCTGACAAGCAAGAAGAGCCACCCTGCGAAGAAGATAGAAACTGAAAAACGTAGAGTCCAGATCCCCGACTTCTCCAAGAAGTCGGGGATCTAACTAGGGATCTAACTTTTTTTCCAAGTCGATGAGAAGTCAATGAATACTCGAAGAAGTCAATCAAGAACTCAAATAGTCACTTGACATAATAGAAATATCAACTCCGATTGTGGCAATAGATAATATGTTACAAACTAAACAAATTTTAAACGAGGTTTATCAATTAGAACAGAACTTAGCAAAAAATCCGGGTCATCAAACTTGGATAGCCAGAGATTTGTCAACAAATCCACCAATACCAGTAATAGTAAAGTTACTCGCTTTCAGTCCCCAAATGCAGTGGGAAGAGTTCAAACTATTTGAACGAGAAGCGGAAATTTTAAAGCAACTTAAGCATCCCCATATTCCTCGCTATCGGGATTATTTTGCGATCGATAAAGAAGCAGGAGAAGGTTTATACTGGTTTGGGTTAGTACAAGATTATATTCCGGGAGCATCTTTACAAAATTTATTAGATCGGAGTTATCATTTCAGCCAACCACAGGTAAAAAAGATTGCCATTCAAATCTTAAATATTTTGATTTATCTGCATGGATTAAATCCTCCGATTTTGCACCGAGATACCAAACCCAGTAATGTAATTGTGGGCAAAGATAAACAGATCTATTTGGTAGATTTTGGCTCGGTTGCTAATCCAAATATTGTGGAAGGAGCCACTTTTACAGTTGTGGGAACAGCTGGTTATGCACCCCTAGAACAGTTTTGGGGAAAAGCATTTCCCGCTTCAGATTTATATGCTTTGGGAGCTACATTAGTTCATTTATTGACTGGGATAACACCAGCGAATTTGCCTCAATCTAATTTACGGATTCAATTTCGGGATAAGGTGAGTATCGATCGGCAATTTCTCGACTGGATTGAAATGCTAATTGAACCAGATTTAGACCGCCGATTTAGTTCAGCAGTCCAAGCATTAAAAGCCTTCAATAGGAGTGATTCTTTACCAAAAATTACTCGCCCCGATCGCAGCAACATTAAGATGAAAAAGACAGCGGATAAGTTAGTATTCCAAGTTCCCAGATGCCGCCAATCCTTGCTAAATATCCTTACCGCTACAACCGCCTTTATATTGGCGGAATCAAGCATAACTATATTATTTATATTAACACTTCTGGTTCTATTATTTTCGATCTGTTTTGTCGTTATTTTAACTTTGGTTTTATCATATTTTATATCATTTTTTATCTCGGTTTTTCTAGGCGTTTTTGTTTGTTATAACACCCATATTGCTATATGTTTAGATAGTCTTGTTCCTGGGATAGCTTTATTAACATTCATTGTATTAATGGTATTAATGCGTAAATATTGGCTGCCAGAAAAATCAGATGATGTTAGTAAATTTTTCTCAAATAGCTCACAAATAAAATTTAATTTATTGAACAGTTTTGGAATAGACAAACTT
>JBAVZX010001202.1:0-1604 GCA_049589015.1 Phormidium sp.
ATAGTCAGAAACTCGTCTGTTAGTTCCCGGATAAGTTGGTCTGCTACCCCGCAAAATGAAACCATCTCGCGTAGGTGTCAGTGTCATTCTTTGTTCGACATTTATTACTCGTCCATTAGGCATTCTGGCATTGACAATCATGCGACCAGAATTGCCATTCATGGAAAGTCTAGCTTGATGATTAATGCCGCTAACACGCCACTGTAAACGCCAATTTCCATCCAATGCAACGTTAGGATTAACGCTGCGAATACTGGGTTGTTGTGCGATCGCAGTTTCTTGAATAACTGCACTACCAATTACTAAGGAACTAGCTGCCAAACCTACCAAAGCCAAAGTTGCTAGCTTTTTCATAAATTACTCCGATTTTTTGCTAGTTAATTATTGAATTTGTGGGAAAGTCTTTCTAACTTGATTGACGCATATCTTTATTTTAAGTTCCCAATGGAAATTATAAATTAGCCTCTAATGTTATTTGTAAAAATACTTATTAAAGGTTAGCGATCGTTAATTAACAAAAGTAATCATTCTTCATTGTCCATCTATGATATCCTGTAATTTAATGTATTAATTGTTTGATTATATCTACTACAGTATGCAGCTTTATTTTATTAGACACGCCGAATCTATAAATAATTACAACAGACGAGTGACTGGTTCAAGTAAAGGTCGATCGGACGATCCAGAATTAACCGCCAGAGGTAAAGAACAAGCTCAACTTTTAGCCGAATTTTTCAGGAACAATTATTCTCCTACACCCGTCCTAGAAAGAGACTTTCAAAATGCCACAGGATTTAACTTTACCCATTTATATTCCAGCTTAATGATTCGGTCTGTAATTACTGCAACCTTCATTTCTGAATCATTAAACTTACCCTTAACAGCTTGGGTAGATATTCATGAATGTAGAGGCCCTTATTTGCGGGACGATCGAACTGATGAACCCATAGCCACAGAAGGGAAAAACCGAGCTTATTTCACCGCCAACTAGCCCCAATTAATTTTACCAGATTACTTAAGAGAAAAAGGCTGGTGGAATCGTCCCGTCGAAGAAACAGAACAATGGTTTGTTCGCGCAAAACTAGTTTTTCAAGAATTATTAGAAAAACATGGAAACACTGATGACAGAGTAGCCATTGTCAGTCATGGCGGTTTTTATAATTGCTTTTTAGCAACTATTTTAAATTTCCCTACAGGACATTGTTTTTCTTTCATTTTGAACAATACCGCCATTAGTAGAATTGACTTTGAAAATGGCAAAATTAGGTTATCTTATTTGAATCGAGTGGATTTTTTGCCCAAACATTTGATTACTTAGATATTTTGTGGCAAGATTGTCTGCTGATATATTGGTTGAAGAAACTCTTCTCCCTCTGACGCTTTGATATAACCACCTGCTACAGCTTTGCTAATAAGTTCAGCGACAAAACTGGTTAAAAAACTCCATATTTCCGAAACCAAGCCAACATTTTATTCCAAGCATCTTCAGCTTCTTTTTGGCGATAAGTCGGACGATAATCAGCCAAAAAACCGTGAGGTGTATCGGGATAAAGGATAATTTCGGAACCGCTATTTCCAGCTTTTAATGCTTTTCGCATTTGTTC
>JBAVZX010001203.1:0-1682 GCA_049589015.1 Phormidium sp.
ACTGTGTTCTTCGTCATATATTGTTAATTGATACGAATCGCGGAAAACAGTTGATGCCAAACGAAAATTTAACTGATGTTTGCGAATGTTCTGCTTTTCTTTGGCTGGATTCCAATCAAAGTTATAATCCAAAGTTCTTAATCAATCTGAATTAGCTAATTTCCAAATTATAGCATAATACTAAATCTGGTTTTTTAGAAGTGAAACTCTTTAAAAATATTCCATCGCCCATTACTATGAATCAACAAAGTTAACTGACTAGCAATAAATTCTGATTGAAAAGGTTGATCTTGAAATTCCGGCCAAGCGGCTTTAAAATTTTGTTTAGTTAAGTCTTTAAAAGCGACTGTTATATGTGGTGCAAAGGGTCTTCCCGGAAATTTTTCGTCTACAATACCCAAAGTAGTCTTTAAGTGATTAGCTAAATCAGCTTGTAAATTCAAGAGTTCGGGCGTTTTTAAGACGTTCACAAAGATGACTCTGGGCGGAAAGGCGGCAAATCCTGATAAAGTAATGGGTACTTGGGATCGATCGCTCGCAAACTCACGCAAACACTCTTCTAAAACTTCTCCAGACTCCCGATTCCACTCAAAGGGCGGTTGTAGGGTAATATGAGGGGGAGATTTTTGAGCATGACTGCTGGCGTAGCGATCGCTAAAGTGTTGCTTAATCTGATTAACTTCCTCCTGAATACTGACAGGCGGAAGCAAAGCAATAAAAAACAAAGTTCTAGAACTTACCATTACTTAAAAACCAACTCTTAGATCTCATAACATTAATATGCCTTGGTTTGTCAAAATAGAAGAAGGAATTGTCGATCAAGTTACCTTTGATCAATCTATCCCCGCACACAAAGCTTTTGTCCGCGATTTAATCACTAAAGGGCACCAAGCGAAAACAGGTTACTGGGGAGAACGGGGCGGCGGAATGTTACTATTCCAAGCAGCTTCAATGGATGAGGCAAAATCAATAGTTCAGCAAGATCCTTTAGTGCAAAATGGTTGTGTTAAATACAAACTTCATCAATGGTGTGTAGTAGTAGAGTGAAGGGGGATGACAGGCAAGATGTGAAGGGATATAACAGGCAAGATGCCTGTTCTACGGGATGGGAATAAGGGAAAATTTAGGTACAATATCGCCAGTTTTCATTAAGATGTATTTGCGGGTGATAACGAAAAATTCTATTAATAAAAGGAGCTACTGTGCAACCTACTGATGCTACTAAATTTACCGATAAAGCTTGGGAAGCGATCGTCAAATCTCAAGAAGTGGCGCGACGCTTTCAAAATCAATACCTAGAGGTAGAACATTTAGCTATTGCACTTTTGGAACAAGAAGGACTAACTCAGCGCATCCTTAACCGCGCAGGTGTTGAACCTACTCGCCTATTTCAACAGTTAGAATCTTACACAAAAGTTCAGCCAAAACTTCCCAGAATAGATCAATTATATCTAGGCAAAAGTTTAGATGTAATGCTCGATCGCGCCGAGTCAGCTAGAGAAAATTGGCAAGATACTTTTATTTCTGTTGAACATTTACTCTTAGCTTTTAGCGAAGACGAAAGAGTTGGTCGGCGGTTGATGAAAGCTTATGATGTAGATGGGAAAAAGTTAGAAGCAACAGTTAAAACAATTCGGGGAAATCAAAAGGTGACAGATCAAAATCCCGAAAATCGTTATGAA
>JBAVZX010001204.1:0-2388 GCA_049589015.1 Phormidium sp.
TATATCACCGTTGTCGCATCTACGCTACAGATATGAATGAAGCTGTACTTCGTCAAGCAAAAGCGGGAGTTTTTCCGCTGGATTTAATGCAAGAATACACTCAACTCTATCTTCAGGCAGGTGGCAAGACCGCTTTTTCTGAGTATTATACAGCCGCTTATGATGGGGCGATTATTCGTTCTTTTTTGAGAGAAAATATTGTATTTTCCCCCCATAACTTAGTTACAGATGCTTCTTTTAATGAATTTAATGTCATTCTCTGCCGTAATGTTTTAATTTACTTCAATCGCACGCTTCAAGAACGGGTTCATAGCCTACTATATGAAAGCTTGCGAATGTTTGGCATTTTAGGATTAGGAAAACATGAAACACTGAGGACAACCGCTTACGAGAATTATTATGAAGATTTAGATAACCAGGAAAAAATTTACCGGAGGATCGCTTAATGGGCTTTAAAATAGTAGTTATAGGTGCATCATTGGGCGGGTTAAATGCTTTGGAGGTAATATTATCACAATTACCGAAAAATTTGCCTGTAGCAGTGGCGATCGCTCAACATCGTCATAAATCTTCCGATGGAGAACTAATTGCCTGTTTACAAGAAACAAGTCAATTACCTGTGAAAGAAGCAGAAGACAAACAACCAATTATTCCTGGTATAGTTTTCTTGGCACCAGCTGACTATCATTTATTAGTAGAATCGGGCTATTTTGCTCTTTCCACAGATGCCCCGGTTACATTCGCACGTCCATCAATAGATGTTTTATTTGAATCAGCTGCTGATGCCTATGGAGAGCAAGTTATCGGTATGATTTTAACAGGAGCTAGTTCTGATGGAGCGAAAGGACTAGCAAAAATTCAGTCTCATGGAGGAATGGCAATTGTCCAAAAACCTGCTACAGCTGATTGTTCAGTAATGCCAGAAGCAGCTATTAAAGCAGTAAAAATGCCGAAAATTTTACCTTTAGCTGAAATAGCTATTTTCTTGACTTTCCAGATCAAATTTTAGGTTTTAAGTTGAATTGGAAATTAATAACTGATAACTCAATCAAATTTCATCATGGCCTGTGAAGAGTGTATGCAATCTATACCAAGTTGAAACAAGTATATGCAATGTGAACCCAAAGTCAACGTCCTGTTAGTAGATGATCACCCCGAAAATCTAATCGCGTTAGAAGCAGTACTAGATGGACTGGGGCAAAATTTAGTGAAAGCAGGTTCAGGAGAAGAAGCTTTACGATGTTTGCTGAATCAAGATTTTGCCGTAATTTTGTTGGATGTGCAAATGCCCGGAATGGATGGTTTTGAAACTGCTACATTGATTCGTCAAAGGGAAAGGTCACGCAATACACCAATTATTTTTCTTACTGCTTTTAGTACCAACGAAAACTTAATGTTTAAAGGTTATTCTTTAGGGGCGGTAGATTATTTATTAAAACCGATCGATCCAGTTATATTAAATTCTAAAGTATCCGTATTTGTTGACCTATTTAAAAAAAATCTCGAAGTCCAACACCAAGCAGCACAATTGGCAGCAATGAATGCTGAATTGAAACAAAGCGAAGAAAGATTTCGGACTTTGAGTGCTTGTTCTCCAGTGGGCATATTTCTTACGGACACTTCAGGAAAATGTACTTATAGTAACCCTCGATTTCAGTCAATTTGTGGGTTTATTACTGCCGAAAATTGGCAAGAAGAATTCGCCAAACTGACTTTACCAGAAGATCGGCATACCTTATTACTTGAATGGCCTAATTATATTCGTCAAGGACAACCTAATTCTGGAGAATTTCGCATTTATCAGTCCGATAAATCCCTGCGTTGGGTACATATTCGCACCGCACCTATGCTTTCCGATAATGGCACATTGTTAGGTCATGTTGGCACAATTGAAGACATTACAGAACGGAAACAAGCAGAAGCAGTACGGGAACAATTTATCCGCGAACACGCTGCTAGACAACAAGCGGAAGAAGCTAACCGGATGAAAGATGAATTTTTAGCAATTCTTTCTCATGAACTCCGCACGCCGCTAAACTCAATTTTAGGTTGGTCACGGTTGTTGGTTACGAAAAATTTTGATGAAATAACGAGAATAAAAGCTTTAGAAACAATTGAACGCAATGCTAGATCTCAAGCTCGATTAGTTAATGATATTCTTGATGTTTCGCAAATTATTCAAGGCAATTTACGGTTATCTATTCAACCAGTTAATTTACAGAATTTAATTGAAGTAACTGTAGAAACGGCACGTTTGCAAGCTGAGGAAAAGTCTATTGAAATTAAAACTGATTTACACCCAACTGGACTTCAGGTTTCTGGAGATCCAGAACGCTTAAGACAAGTTGTGGCAAATTTGCTTTCTAATGCGATTAAATTTAATCCCGA
>JBAVZX010001205.1:0-2839 GCA_049589015.1 Phormidium sp.
GGTTTCTTTGACTAATAGGAAAACAAAGAAGAAAGATATAGCCGCCGCAATGGTATAAAGACCATAAGCAGAACCTAAGCCGAAATTTACCAGGAGAATCGGGAATGTTGTGGAGACAATAAAGTTAGCAATCCATTGCATCGCTGCTGCGACAGAAAGTGCTGCACCACGAATTCTATTATTAAACATTTCTCCCAACAATACCCAAACAATCGGTCCCCAAGAGAAACCGAAACAAAATACATAAAGATTAGCTGCTAACAAAGCAATCAATCCCGGAGTTCCGGTTAAATTAGGATTACCAGCTGCATCTAATGGCGCACTAGCAAAAACTGCTGCCATTGTTCCCAAGGTGAGAAACATTCCGATTGAACCTAACAAAAGTAGGGGTTTGCGTCCGAATTTATCGACAAATGCGATCGCAATTAAAGTAGTAACAATGTTAGTTATGCTGGTAATGACGGTAATCCAAAGTGAATCTGCTTCGGAAAAACCTACAGAACGCCACAATACACTACTGTAGTAAAAGATGACATTAATTCCGACAAATTGTTGGAAGATAGAAAGTCCAATTCCAACCCAAACGATCGGTAATAAACCACCACTTCTACTCAAAAGATCGGATAATCTAGGTTTACGTTCCCTATTTACTGTTAGGCGAATATCTGCAACTTTTTTCTCTACATCCCCACCTTCAACTTTTGCTAATACTTTCGCCGCCTCGACTTCTTTTTGTTGCGCGACTAAATAACGCGGTGATTCAGGAATGAAAAATGCACCAATCCCGTAAAGTAAAGCTGGGGGAATTTCTGTCCAAAACATCCACCGCCAAGCAGTTACCCCAAACCAAAAAGGAAATGTTGCTGAACCTGCGGCAACTGCAATAAAATAATTGGAAAGTAAGGCGATAAAAATCCCTACTACGATCGCTAATTGTTGCAGAGAACCCAATCTTCCCCTTAAATGGGCGGGTGCAACTTCCGCGATGTAAGCTGGTGCAATGACACTCGCTGCGCCAACTGCTAGACCACCCAACAAACGCCAAAAACTAAAATCCCAAATGTTAAAAGCAATCCCCGAACCAACTGCACTGAGGAAGAACAAAACGGAAGCTACCATCATTGACTTAACTCTACCGTAGCGATCGGCAAATTGTCCCGCAAAAAAAGCACCCACCGCTGAACCTAACAACGCCGAAGAAACCGCAAAACCAATTTGGGCACCAGTAGCATTAAAACCTCCTTGAATCGCCGCTACTGCACCATTAATAACTGCGGTATCAAATCCAAACAAAAAACCACCAATCGCTGCTGCACCGGAAATTAACAGCAAGTAGGAAGTTTTCGGTTTCCCTGCCCGATTTTCGCTTTTGAGAACCATTTTTTTATTTTTACTTTTGCATAATTTTTGTGTAAAATTTGAATGCAAATATCCAAGTCAATAGCTGAGAAGCTCTTCCCTTCTCATCTCTTGACTTTGCACTCTCAGTCTTATTATTAAGATTAAACAATTATTAAATAGACAATCTAAAAGTTTTTCATAATAATACTTTTTTCAACAAAACTTAAAAATAGCATTGTAATTTCATCCCAAGTAAATTAGTAAGTTATCTCTGAAGATGGATTAGGCGATCGATCTTTTATGCTACTTAAACTAGCTAATAAAAAACACAATTTAAATTTAACTATATCCTCATCAAGTGAAATAAATAATTAGCTCCTTAGCGTTAGTTACCAAACTTGCTAACCCCTCTTCTTTGGCTAACTTTTGTACAACAAATTCTCGCCGTTGCTGCCAAACTCTGTCTAAAAACCTCAATACCACATCTTCATACTGTTTTTTATATTTCTGACAATCTCTCCGAATCGCATTTCCTAATTGCTGCAATTCCTCTAAATTAACGCATTTTTGAATTTGACAAGCAACCGCATTTCGCCACCTTTCTATCTTCCGGTAACTGACAAATTGCCCCCCTTTATCAGCACGGTGAACAAAAATTACATACAGCCATTTTTTCACTTCTTTAATCAGTGACTCAGCAATTCCCAAAAACTTAGCAATTTCCCTTTTGCTAATGCGGAATTTTTCGGCGGGTTTGATGCGATCGAACAAAGCAGTCATATCTCTGAAGCTGGTAAAATCCCTATAAATACACTATCCCCTATTTCGGATTTTGTCAATATCCACAATCTCGGACAAATCATAAAATAGATTAGCTACTGCGTTAGAATGCTGATATTGTCGAAGGATTCAAGAAATTAAGAGGCTTGTATTTGGTGGTTATGCCGCGTCAGAGCAAAAGAAGCCAACCGATAGCTAGATTTGACAAAGTAGGAATGGTCAAAGTAGGGCTAATTTTAAAGAATGCGCGTGAACAGAAAGGCTTAACCTTAGATGAATTAGCTGATCTGACTGGCGTTGGCAAAACCAGACTCAACGATGTGGAATTAGGAAATGGCAATAAACTGATGGTGGATACCTTAGAAGCGTATCGACGGGTAATTCTTCCTTTGAATCCTGAGACTGGGGAAGTTTACAAATGTTGGGAACTGTTGGAAATTGCCATGATTTTAGAAGATCCCCCCGAATTAGAAATGGAGAAGTAGGGAAAAATGGGAAATAAATATTTAGGAAGCGATCGCTCGACGGTTCAAATAGGTCTATTTTAAAGATGGCGGGATTTGTTGACTTCAAAGCTGTAGTGGATCGAGAACAACTGCGTCCAGTACGATTTACCGAAACAGGACGCATCAGATTAGGTAAGCTGATCAAAGCAGCTAGAGAGCGCCAAGGTTGGTCGATTATTGAAACAGAATTTGCCACAAAGACGTATGAAGCG
>JBAVZX010001206.1:0-3161 GCA_049589015.1 Phormidium sp.
AGTATTGGTACTCCCAGAAATGGTTAAATCTCCTCCTACTAGCGCCAAAGTTTGCCCTGTTTGGACAGCTAAATTAGAGCTTTGTACTTGGATTTTTCCAGGTGAATTTGACCCAAATTGTAACCCGATCGGTACATTTACTGTAAGTAAAGGTGTGGTATTTGGATTAGTGGCGCTGAAAATATTGCCATCACTAAATTTAATGCTATTTGCTGTACTGGCAATAAATGAACCACCGATATTTAATTGGGCATTTGGGCCGAATATAATCCCATTGGGATTAATGAAAAATAAGTTAGATGTGCCATTAGTGCGAATTAATCCATCAATATTAGAGATATTTTTCCCAGTGACTCGACTGAAGATATTTTGAATATTGACCGCGTTATTAAAAAATGCTTCTCCCCCAGTGGGAATAGAAAAATCTTGAAAGCTGTGAAATAAATTGCCCCCAGAAGTTGTACCGCCTTCAATGCGAATACTGTTGCCAGATGGAATCGCAATGCTATTATTTGGTAGGGTGGTATCTGGGATAATCTGTGCTGTGGTGACGTTGGGGTGAAAAACGCACAAACTGGACAGGGTAATTGCTAAATAGAGCGATCGATCCAACTGCTGCTTCATCTTTTTTGGAGGTTAAGGTTGCTAAAAGCGCAAATAGTCGTTTTTTTGAGATCAGCACCCTGAATTTTTCCACCCTAAATTCCGATTTCACATTCTTTTCAGTAGCCGTAAGTTGCTACTGCAAGAAGGCAGAAGGTAGAGGGCAAAAGGGAAGAAAGTTTTTTCTTATTTTCAACTGCTTAATCATTTATACTGCCCTGCACTGGCGATCGCTTACTGTGCTGTATAGCCCTATCGGGCATTAAAGAAAAGGCGTATTGCACCGCCTCTAATTATTCCAAGTATCAATCGCCATTCCATTAGTAGGATTAGCTATCAATTTTATTATACCATCAGAATTTTTCACCCAAGCAGTTACTTCAACAATCGAAAATTCGGATTCAGCGGACGCGGTGATGCGGTGCTGAGATCACTATTCTCCTCAGTAGCTAGATTATCAGTATAATTTCGGATCAAGGAATGAAAGCTTTAGCAGCAACCGTTCATCGTCGAGGTTTTGGCTATGTGTTGGGATTAACCATAATTGTGACTTTAATGGGTGCAGCTGGAATGTATGCTTTTGAAAATCAAGTTGCCGATCAATCTGGATTAAAAAGTTATGGTAACGCCCTTTAGTGGAATCAAATTTAATTGATTAATTACCGAAGCATAAAACAGAAATGTCGCAAATTTTGGTTAGTAATTATTTGCTAATTGGGGATGGGAGGGCGATCGCCAACCGTCGCCCCTCCACCCACAAAAAAATCATTCTAATGCTTGAGCAAGATCGTTAATTAAATCATCAGGATGTTCTAAACCAATAGATAAGCGCAATAAATTTTCCGGTGTTTTTGTGCCTTTTCCTTCGATCGATGCTCGATGTTCAATTAAACTTTCCACACCACCCAAACTAGTCGCCCTAGTAAAAATTTTCACCTTAGCCGCAACAGCAAAAGCTTTCTCCTTTCCGCCTTTCACCTGACAAGAAATCATCCCCCCAAACAATGACATTTGTTTTAAAGCTATTTCATGTCCTGAATGCTGCTTTAAACCGGGATAATAAACTTCTTCTATTTGGGGATGATTAGTTAAAAACTCCGCCACTTTTAAAGCATTTTCGCAATGGGCACGCATTCGGTAAGGTAAAGTTTGAATTCCCCGCATGACTAACCAACAATCAAAGGGCGCAGCTACGGCACCACCAACTTTTTGAATCTTTCTAATTTTCGCAAAAAACTCATTTTCAACTTTACTAATAACTACACCTCCCAAAACATCACTGTGCCCACCAAGATATTTAGTAGTAGCATGAACCGCTAAATCTGCACCTAAAATTAAAGGTTTTTGTCCCATAGGAGAAGCCCAAGTATTATCACAAACACATAACGCATTTGTTTGATGAGCAATTTCAGAAATTTGGGCAATATCGGTAATTTTTAGTAAAGGATTTGAAGGAGTTTCTATCCAAATTAACTTAGTGTTTGGTTGAATTGCTTCAGCAACTAAATTAGGATTAGTCAAATCAGTGAAAGTTACTGCTATTCCCCAAGGTGCTAAGATATCTTTTAATAACAAAGATGTACCCGAATAAATATCATTAGGTGCGATGACATGATCGCCGGGAGAAAGGGCTTGAAATACGCTCATTGTTGCCGCAGAACCGGACGCAAAAGCCGCTGCAACTGCGCCATTTTCTAACAGAGAAACACATTTTTCTAAAGCTTCTCGATTGGGGTTATTGCTGCGAATATAATCATAACCTTGGGGGTAACTTCCATCTGACGATCGCTCAAATGTAGTAGAAAGATAAATTGGTGTTACTACTGCGCCTGTAGCTGGGTCGATTTGATGTCCGGCGTGAATCGCTAAAGTTTCGATGTGCATGGTAATTTGTGCTGGTTCGTTCAAAATGTTTAAGTTAGGAAAAGCACAGTTTATACTAGATTTGAGATAGTTATCCTTGTTTTTTTGAACCACGTTCGCGTAGCGGTGCGTAGCACTTAGACACGAAGAACACGAAGGAAGAAGAAGAAAGAGGTTAAAGAGAATAAAGAAGGTAAGGGAGGTAATCAACCTGGATTTGATTTTAATTCAAGTTTCCTGAGACAGGTTTACATCTTTATGAACTCTCTGGAGGTGATTTTATGACTTTAGAAAGAAGTATAGCAGCAAGTTTTAAGATGGATGAAGCGACTTGGGCGCGTCACGCTAACCCTTGGAGTGTTTGGACACGCTTCACTGTTTTACCTTTGCTTATTTTGGCAATTTGGAGTCGGGTTTGGTTGGGTTGGTGGTGTTTGATTCCGGTGACAATTGTTATTGGTTGGATGTGGCTAAATTCCCGGATTTTTCCTAAGCCGAATTCAACAAATAATTGGGCTTCTAAAGCGGTTTTGGGGGAGCGTGTTTGGTTAAATCGTGATAATATTCCAGTACCTAAACATCATCAAGGAGTTCCTAATATTCTCAGCGTTGTTTCTACGTCGGGAGTGATTTTTTTGATTTGGGGGTTGGTTGCTTTAAATGTTTGGCCTACTTTATTAGGAGTGGCTTTGGTT
>JBAVZX010001207.1:0-10407 GCA_049589015.1 Phormidium sp.
ATCCAAAGTTACTCACATAGATGGCTAAGGGGAAAAGTAGTTGATTTTGGGTGAAATTGCTGGTTAAATTTTGCTTTCCTGCGCCAATTTTGAGGTTCCACAGAATTGCGGCTACGCTCATGAAGAAAAAGCTGGTGCCATACCAACCGACGTAGTTTTGGTAAGGTGTACCAAAGAATGCTCCTGCTTGTTCCCAATACCAGAAAGGTACGATGGTTTGACTCATGGCTGGTTCGAGGGCAAAATCCCAGGAGGTGAACATTAATGCACCAAGGGCGATCGCACCTAGTTGGCGTAGAAAGCTGGGTTTTTCTGCTAATCTGATTCCAGCACGAGCGATCGCATAACAAACGATCCCCATGTAAAACCAAGAAATCGGAATCGTAAACGGCACTAAATCAGCAATTTTATACCCCAACCCGTTCAGGTAATGATAATCACCGAAAGGAAATCCAGTACTAGTGCCTAACAATTCACTGCTCACGGAAATCATCATGGCGGGAAACATGAAGCTTAACCAAGGCCAAATTCCCCAGGTACGATAAGCAAAAATTGATACTGCGATCGCACCCAGAATGATATTAATCACCCCACCCCAAGCCATACTCAATCCAAAGAAGGCTTGTCCTGCATCTGGTAAACTGGCAATCAGTTCTGGACGTGGCAAAACGTACAGTAGCCCTGCCCATCCAAAAACCATCGATAAAATATGTCCAGCTAAACAGAAGCGCTCGGCGATAACAAGTTGCTTCATAAAGACTCCTCTAGATAGGTGACGCTCGGAAAGCGCTTCTTAATAGTTTACAAATGTTTACTTAAATTTACTCATAATATTATCGGTTTCTGCAACTAGTGCAAGAAGGCAGAAGGGAGAAAGAATTTGCTGCCGATTGGGACTACAGCTTGCCACTTTCGCGGGACAATGGTGTTGTAGCAATTTTCCTTACCTAGTAGCTAGGCTTTGTTAAACTCGGCTGGAATAGACTTTATCTATATGCAGAAGGTCAGAAATTCTCCTTTCCTATCGCTATTACTGCTTTTTATTGTATACATGATTTTAGGTTGGGTGTTGTATACCAACACTATTGGATGGGGTTTATGTAATGGCGAGTTACTGGCGTTAACATTTTCTTTTAAATGTAAATGGTGGGTACTGATATTAATCGGAGCTTTAATTCTGCTGTTAGCCGAAACTCTTGCTGCGCCCCTTTCCAACTTGAGAAACTTTATATCTATGGCTTTTCAATCCGACACAAGAGCTTTTATTGCATTAATTAGCTTAGCTTTTTTTACAGCATTATTAATAATTTGGATTCATTTTATTGCTTATATGGTTCTTTTGGTTGCCACTGCCCTGCGAGCTAGACTAGATATGGTAATTATTGGATTGAAAGACTGGCAAGCTTTTTTTACTTTAAGTGCTGTTTCTTTATCTGGCTTTCTACTAGGGTGGATTGCACCAAATATAACTTTATCGCGGTAGTTATTTAATTCTAGACTAGCGATCGCAATAGACACTATATAAATCGTCACAAAGCAAGCTTTCGCCAGCCTAGAATTTGTGGACACTAGAAGACAAGCGTTTAATTGTCCTGAATGCCCTACCGCCAAATAGCAGTAGGGCTATTTTATAACAAAAAAGGCAGGGGAGTAAGGGCGGGTTTATTCAGATATTTTGTTGGTGTTGTTAACCAAGATAAAAAAATCTTCCCGACAACTCAAAAATTTCTCCTTTCTTCCCTTCTGCTTGAGAAAGCCTGATGCTTTCACTACAATAAACGAAAGATAAATGGATAACGGTAGGCTTGTTCAGTGTTACTCAGGCAATGAAGAATTGCTAAAACTGGCATTACCAGGTTGACAATTTGTAAAATGCCTAACAGTAGGAAACCGATTAAAACCCAAGTTAAGATGCCAAAGATAATTCCGTAAAGCCAAACATTCAGGTGAAAATTCAGAGATTCTTTAGCATTATCTTTTACAACTGGGTCATCGGATACTAATAAAATTGCCAGTGGGATACCAATAGAAATCCCGAAAAGGCTGAAAAAGATCGAACCATGACACAATCCAGATAGTAACTTGCGTTTGTCTGTGTCGTATGTTTTATCGTACATTTAAGTAACCCCTGATCTACTCAGGTCTATGCTTAATTTGAAGTTATCATATCCGATAAAGTACTTAACAGAAGAAATTCCCGTACCAGTTTAGGGGGATCTCAACCATCGCAGTTGTCAGAAATAAACGAGAATATTTCTGATTCTCTCGCTATCCTAGTAATGGTAATTTGCTAAACTAAAAGTTTGCCCAACTGTAATTTCTGACCACCAGCCAACATGACAATGGAACTTCAACCAGAACTTGAAACAGCTGTAGAACAGCGTCGCAACTTTGCGATTATCTCTCACCCAGACGCAGGTAAAACCACCTTAACAGAAAAGCTGTTACTGTACGGAGGTGCAATTCACGAAGCGGGTGCAGTAAAGGCGCGTCGGGCACAACGTAAGGCGACTTCTGACTGGATGGAGATGGAACAACAACGGGGTATTTCCATCACTTCTACGGTGTTGCAGTTTGCTTATCACGGTTGTCAGATTAATTTGTTGGATACACCCGGACACCAAGATTTTAGTGAAGATACCTATCGGACTCTAGCAGCTGCGGATAATGCTGTGATGTTAATTGATGCTGCTAAAGGTTTGGAACCACAAACACGCAAACTTTTTGAAGTTTGTCGGATGCGAAGTTTGCCTATTTTTACTTTTGTAAATAAGTTAGACCGTCCGGGAAGAGAACCTTTAGAATTGCTTGATGAAATTGAAAAAGAATTAGGTCTACACACTTATGCGGTAAACTGGCCGATAGGGATGGGCGATCGCTTTAAAGGCGTGTTTGACAGACAAAAACAGCAAATTCACCTCTTTGAACGTACTGCACACGGTAGCAGAGAAGCCAAAGATACTATTGTAGATTTAGGCGATCCGAGAATTGAAGAGCTATTAGAACAAGAGCTTTACTATCAACTTAAAGAAGAATTAGAAGTTCTCCAAGAATTAGGGCCAGAATTGGATTTAGCAGCAGTTCACGCAGGTGAAATGTCACCCATATTTTTTGGTAGTGCGATGACTAATTTTGGCGTAGAACTGTTTTTAAATAACTTTTTGCACTATGCTTTAAAACCTGGTTCTCGTAATAGTACTAACGGCGAAATTCCCCCAACTTATCCAGAGTTTTCGGGATTTGTGTTTAAGCTACAAGCTAACATGGACCCGAAACACCGAGATAGAGTAGCTTTTGTCCGGGTTTGTACAGGAAAATTTGAAAAAGATATGGTCGTAAATCATGCGCGTAGTGGTAAAAGTGTACGCCTTTCTCGACCACAAAAGTTATTTGCTCAAGATAGAGAATCAATTGAAGAAGCATACCCTGGAGATGTCATCGGTTTAAATAATCCGGGGGTGTTTGCGATCGGTGATACCATCTACACAGGTCAAAAATTAGAATATGAAGGTATTCCTTGTTTTTCTCCCGAATTATTCGCTTATTTAAGAAATCCCAACCCTTCTAAATTTAAACAATTTCGGAAAGGAGTTTCCGAACTGCGGGAAGAAGGTGCAGTCCAAATTATGTACTCAGCTGATGAAGCAAAACGCGACCCAATTTTAGCCGCAGTCGGTCAATTACAATTGGAAGTTTTGCAATTCCGGTTGTTAAATGAATATAGTGTAGAAACTACCCTAGACTATTTACCTTATAATCTAGCTCGTTGGGTGGCTGGTGGCTGGGAAGCTTTAGAAAAAGTGGGACGTTTATTTAACACCATCACTGTTAAAGATAGCTGGGGAAGACCAGTACTTTTGTTTAAAAATGAGTGGAATTTACAACAAGTCCTTGGCGATCATCCATCACTAAAATTAAACAATAGTGCGCCAGTAGTTGCGGGACAAGAACCGGAATCGTTATAACTGAAAATGCAGGAAGTTACCAGAAAAAAAGATAGTTACTTTCTGCGTTTCATAGTCTAATTTTGTAAATTTTTTTACCCATTACTGAGTAAATCTGCGCTAGGTCAGTTAAAACCGTATTAAGGCAAAGGACTTATTTACAGTTCTTGTATAAACTTTTCCCAAATTACGGTTCCTTATCTAGTTCAAAAACAATGTTTACTCTCAAAAAATTAGGCTTGGCTGCTTTGACTTTCACTGCTGTAGAAATAGTCAGCATTGCACCAGCACAAGCATTTACACTCTATTTTTCCCCAAGTGTTTCTCCTCCCCTTAATTTATTTGGCATTGGGGCTGGTAGTATAACAATTGATGACAGCGTTACTAATTTGCAATTGGGACAAAATAAGACATTTACTGGCACAATTAGTTCGGGAATGGCAACTGGCGAATATCATACTTATTCTGTAACAAAAACTCCCACTTTGACAGTCTCTCTATTTGCCAGATCGGACACTTGGAATTTTGGTTCTTGGAAGACTGCTGTTACTTGGCAGATGAACATTTTTTGTAATGTAGCAAATATCAGCAGTTGTGAAGGCGCACAAGGGCACTTTTTTTCCAGAAGTGTTACTCCCTATGGAGATCCTTTTTATGAGGGAATGGTAACTTTTCACACTTCCCCTGTTAATAAGCCTCCTATTTCTTCAATTCCCGAACCACAGACAGTTTATGCTTTACTGTCATTAGGTGTTCTAGGGTTGTTAGAGCGCAAGTGGAAAGTTATTTCAGCGATAATCAATTAGGGAAATTTTAGGCTGTAGTTTTAAATTCTGTAACTTCTCTACCAACTATATCTGCTTAATTGATAACTGAGGGTTAAAATCTGGGTATCTTGGGAAAAGCCGAGTCAACGAGTAAAGTTAAACTATGGCCTCTGTTCCTGAATCTCCGTTAGAAGCTGGATTAACGGCTTTAAAACAAAAAGATTATCTATCTGCGATCGCGCATTTAGAAAGCGTCTGCCAAAATGAACTCAGCGAAACCACTCTCATTAAAGCAAAGATGGGTTTGGTGGTTGCTTATGAAGGTATTAATGATCTAGAAAAAGCAATTAATTTAACACAAGAGTTAAGTGAAAGTACTAACTCCCAAGTTCAAACATGGGCTGTAGGTAAGTTAGATTATTTTCAGAAAAATTATCCGCAACAAACAAAACCAAACACAGCTTCTATTCCGCCAAATTCCGATAGTGGTTTTGTTCCTTTAGATCAATTACCGCCGCCACCGAATAGACAAAGAACACCTGTAGATTTACCCAATGAAAATCCTCAATCAACCCCTAATAATTTGACTGGTTTTACTCCTATTGATCGGCAAATTGAAGCCAGCAAAAAATTAGAATCTGCCCAAGCTAGAGAATCGGCGATCCAACCAAGTAAACAACAACAAAAACCTGTAAATGCTGTTCATAAAAATAGTATTTCTAAAACTCAATCAGCCAGTAATAATCAGCAAAAAGAAGCAAGCATTTCTGCTTATAAACCTGCATGGAAGCAAGCGGGAAGGGCAAAAAAATGGCAGAAATTGCCAGTAAATGTTGGTTTTAGATTCGATTTAACGCAGCTTTGGGGAGTGCAGGTACTTAGCGCGATCGCCATCATCATTCCTTTATTTTGGGTAATCAGTAGTACTGCTGCATTTCTCATTGGCAAAATTCATGAGATTTTTCTGAAACTAAGGTTTTATTATGTTGATGAAAGTGATTACTATGGGCCGCTTCGCTATGTAACACCAATCACAGTAATTATTATTGCATCACTGATTTTAGCCACTCCTTGGCTGATTGACATTCTGGTGAAATTCTTCAGCCGTTTAGAACCATTACCTTTAACAACTCTTGCCGAAAAAAGTCCAGAAGCATCGAGAGTATTACAAAGAGTTTGTCGAGAAAAGAAATTACCAACACCTAAATTATGGATTTTATCTGATACTGCACCAGTAGTTTTTACTTATGGCAATTTGCGACGAACGGCGCGAATTGTTGTCAGTCAAGGATTACTGGAACAACTAACAGATGACGAAATTGCGGTTATTTATGCCACTCAATTAGGGCATATTGTTTATTGGGATTTCGCCTTAATGTCCTGGGGAGTGTTAGTTACTTTATTACCCTACATTGTTTATTATCAATTCAGTCAATCAGCAGATGATAGTGAAAATTCTTTGGCGCGTTTTATTGGGGGTGCGATCGCAGCTTTAAGTTACGGTTTATACTGGTGTTTCCGCTGGCCGATTTTATGGTTGTCTAGAGCTAGAATTAACTTTAGCGATCGCCTAGCCTGCGAAATTACAGGTAATCCAAACGGGCTAACTCGCGCTTTAATAAAAACCTGTATCGGCATTACTGAAAACATTCAAAAACAAAAAGAAACTAGCTATTTATTAGAAGGCTTTTCTCCATTAAACCTAGTAGGAACTAGGCAAGCAATGACTATAGGTAGTCTGTATTCGCTGACTCCCTTAGAACCAATTTTAACTTGGGATTACCTCAATTCTTTTCGGCGTTGGCTAACAATTAATAACTCTCATCTTCTCTTAGGAGAACGGTTACGGATTTTAGCTCGTTACACTCAGTATTGGAAGCTAGAAACCGAACTAAACTTGCCTGCGGAAACTGCACCAAAAGGCAAAATTTCTAAATTTGTATTACAATGCTTGCCTTATTTCGGCATCTTTTTAGGTTTAGCTTTAGGCGGTACACTTTGGCTAATTGGCGGAATTAGTCATCGACTCAAACTAAAACAAGTATTACTAGACTGGATGTGGGGAGATTGGTCACTAATTTACGGTTGTCTTTTAATTGGTATTAGTTTAGGCATTTTATTCCGACTCAATGCTTTTTTTCCCGATCTCAAACCCCCATCTCAACAAAAAGATCTCAACTTACCTCAACTACTAGCAAATCCTGTCACTCTTCCAATTGATACTCAACAAATTACCTGGGAAGGAAAACTTTTAGGTCGTTACGGCGTATCTAACTGGCTTTGTCAAGACCTAATTTTACAAACCGCCACGGGTTTAATTAAATTACATTATTTCTCTTGGTTTGGCCCGCTAGGAAACCTTTTCCCCCAATCGTCTCGTCCTAGCGAAATGGTAAACCGCAACATCACCATTACAGGTTGGTTTCATCGTGGCGCTACCCCTTGGCTAGATGTGAGAACTTTACGCACCCAAACTGGCGCAACCATTCACAGTAGCCATCCAACTTGGTCTTTTATTTTGGCATCAGTAACCGCCCTGTGGGGTGCTTACATAATTTATCAAGGCGGCTAAGAAGGCAACTTGGCATTAACCCGAACTTTGTCAGGATTGTAAAGAAAAGTTGCGAAACGCCTGGGGAAATGTTACATTTATTTACAGGAACGTTCTTAACCAAAGACTTGACTCAAGCAGCCTTCTTCATTGGATTGACATCGCTTGAAAGCCTTGGTATCAGGATTTCCTCCTCCCAACACAGCAAGCTGAACCAGCCGATAAGCATAGGCTGGTTTTTGTTTGCTACTTTTTCAGCAGCATTTCAGCAGCAAAGTCCAGGATGCAGGTACAATTTGAAACAGTGCTTATCAAAAGGATGAGAGTTCTGGGTAACTGCGTTTCACCTGTGGGAGATCTAAGTTTAGATCTGAAATCTGTCTACAGAACTGGTTACTGATCGTTGGTCGTGATACCTTAATGAATGGCGTTAACATCTTAGAAAAGCAACATCCGAGCCAAACATCTGATCGTCAGATGCCTGATGTAGAGTTCTATGCTGCAAAGTTAGGTGTAAAATTTTGGGCACCGAATGGGAAACCCAGCGTTTTTTTGACGTGGTGAGTTGTTTAATGGTAATTGGCCAGAGGGACACAGAAGTAGTTTTGTGTAAGCATTTGTCAATCCAGTTTCTCCTCAACCAGCAATATAGGAGCGCTGATAAGCAAGTTTGTTTGAACCAAAGTCTGGAGGGATTTTTAATATGTCAATTCGTCTGTATGTAGGCAATTTGCCTAAAGAAGAAATCGATCGCCAAGAATTACAAGCTGTTTTTGCCGAAGCAGGTAGCAATATTTCTACCAAAGTCATTAAAGACCGGAAAACTGGGAAATGTCGCGGTTTTGGTTTCGTCACCGTCCAAAATGATGAACAAGCCGATGAAATCATTGAAAAGTTTAACGGTTTTGTTTTTAAAGACAGTGCTTTGAAAATCGAAAAAGCATTACCCCGCACTAAAGGTCAAAGTGACGAGGACGCAGCACCCCAACAACAACCAACAGCTAGCAGCACACCCAAACCAAATATCAGTAATGCTGGTGGTGGTTCTGGTGAAGGTAAACGTCGAAATAAAAAGTCGCGTCGTCCCGCTGGTGGTGGCAATAATACGCAGACTTATTCTTCCAGCAATGATGCTGTTCAACCAGATCCACGCTGGGCTTCCGCATTGGAAGAACTCAAGCAGCGTTTGGCTGCACAAACCACAAATCCTTAAGTTTACTCCCGACTCCTTAAGGAGTCGGTTATTGGATCGCTCTAAGGACTTGTTGGTTCGACAATCTGGGTGTTGAAAAATTGCTCCGTAACTGATTACCGGATAAATTTTTCTTTAGCCTTGGTTTCGGGTGCCCGAATTTATCAATAAAACTTTGATTAGATGAACAGATTTACTCTGCTCATCTATTTCTTGCGATCGCTCTTTTCTGCTTTCAAAGTTATGAGTTTTGAGTTCTAAGTTTTAAGTTAACGCAAAACTCATAACTTAAAATTCAAAACTATTACTTAGAAATGACTCCCAACTTAACTTATGCCCTTGTCCATGAATGGTTGACACCTAAAGCTACTGGAGGTTCAGAGCTAGTTGTTAAAGAAATTTTAAAATACATTGATGCTGATGTTTATGCTTTAATTGATTTTGAATCTACTAATCCAGAAAGTTATTTATTTGGGCGTTCTATAGGTAAGACTTTTTTACAATATTTCCCCTTAGCTGAAAATGGGGTGCAGAAATATTTGCCTTTTTTACCTTTGGCGATCGAACAATTAGATTTACGAAACTACGACATTATTCTTTCTTCTTCCCATACCGTCGCTAAAGGAGTAATTACCACTCCCCAACAATTACATATTTGCTACTGTCATGCCACCATGCGCTTTGCTTGGGATTTGACTTTTGATTATCTGGCTCACAGTTTTATGGGTCAAGGTATTCAGGGGATGATGACACGCTATTTGCTGCATAGACTACGCCAGTGGGATGTTTTAACTGCAAATCGAGTAGATTTCTTTGCGGCTAATTCTCAGCATACCGCTAGCCGAATCTGGCGCTATTATCGCCGGAAGGCAGAAGTGATTTATCCACCTGTAAATATCGATCGCTTTTCCTACCAAACAAACAAAGAAGATTATTATTTGATAGTCTCCCGCTTAGTCAGTTACAAAAAAGTCAGTTTAATTGTTCAAGCTTTCAATCAGCTAGGACTACCTCTAATCGTAATTGGCACAGGACCAGAATTGCCAAAAATGCGCCAACTGGCACAACCTAATGTCCAGATTTTGGGTTTTCAGCCAGATGACGTAGTAGAAAAGTATCTGGCTAGTGCTAAAGCTTTTATCTACGCTGCTTATGAGGATTTTGGCATTGCTCCCGTGGAGGCACAAGCCTGTGGTACACCAGTGATTGCTTTTGGCGCTGGAGGTACCTTAGAAACGGTACGGGATATTCGCCAATATCCTGATACTGGAACTGGGATCTTGTTTGCACAACAATCAATCACAGCAATAATAGAGGCGGTGAAGACTTTTATTGCTTATGAAGGGAAGTTTAATCCTGAAGTAGCCCGATCGCACGCCGCTAAGTTTTCAAAAGACATCTTTCAACAGCATTATTTGGATTTTGTCGATCGCTGTTATCACACAAGGCAGAAGGCAGAATAATTGGCTATCGGATCGCCAAGCAGGACTTTTTGGTGGGAGAAGGGAACTCTTAACAGGGCACAGAGAACAAATTTGTCCCGGTTTGGGTTGGTAGCAGAATAATTACTACAATTGCCCATTTCCTCGTCTTAATGTATGTTATGGCTTTATGATGTGGACTGTGTGTGGTGTGAAGTAGTGTAAGGAGTACAATGACTGCCGAAAGCCCTTTTGTCTCCCCCAAGTTATTTCGGGGGTTGAGGAAGCTTAGTTTCCAGCCACTCCTGCTCAAAGGCAAAAACCGAAACGGCTCTGTAAAGATGTTCTATCGGAATCTTGCCCAGCGCAGCTTTGATATCATCTTTTCTCTAGCTGTTTTGATTTTATTTTCCCCGATCTACCTGCTTTTGGCTTTCTTGATTGCCATTAGTTCCCCTGGGCCAATTTTTTATCTTCAGAAACGCATTGGTAAAAATTACCGACCTTTTAAGTGCATCAAGTTCCGCACTAT
>JBAVZX010001208.1:0-4413 GCA_049589015.1 Phormidium sp.
GTTCTACAACCTGCTGCTTTTAATTGAGTAATTGCTAGTTCCAAACCATTGATTATTCGTTGCCTAGTAAAATTTGTTCCAAACCTCTGCTGAAACTCTTCCCATTCGCAAAAATGAACTCCTGGGGGTAAATTGCCGTTTTCATCGAATTCTGGAATCACTTCTCACACTTTTAATATAAATTGATTGTTCGTTTTTTTAGCTTATCACTTTCCTTGTTTCTCGAATTAATTGTGCATAAGTTTCCGAAGGTCGATCGCCTAAATGGTCTTCAATTATGCGATCGCTATTCTTAGCAAAATCAATACTAAAAAGTCCAAATCGAGGTGTATAAGAACCCCATTCATAATTATCAGTTAATGACCAGTGCATATAACCAATTACAGGCACATTTTCATTTAATAATTTTTTGATTTGTTGAATATGTGCTTTTAAAAAATCGCTGCGTTTAATTTGATCTCGACGATAACTAGAAAGACTATTATCAGGTTTGCGACGTAATGCCATACCATTTTCAGCGATCATAATTGGATAACCTAATGTTTCAGTATAATATTTGCAGAAAAAGTGTAATCCTTCAGGTAGCGATCGCCAATCCCACCATTTACTAGTAATTCCACTCATTAACCAACCACGAAAATCTTTAGTTTCAAATTCAAAATCGGAAAATTTTGGTAAGCGGAAAATGTGAGCAAGAAATGGGTCGTAATAGTCAATTGCAAGGTAGTCGAAGATTTGCGATCGCGCAGATTTTCCCAACTCTTCCAGATAAACATCCAAATTTTTCGGATCAAAAATTCGATATCCTAATTTATTAGATATTTGATGCACTAACTTCCCTAAAAAATAAGGTAAATTGCGACGAAAAGGCAACTTTGCACGGCTGAAAGCACGGTCTAGGTGTTTGGCATTATTAACAATGTAATCAGGTAATTCTTGAGGTTTAATTCCTACTTTTTGATGATTAAGTAAATCCCAAATTACCTTTTCTGACCAATACAAATCACTACAATAAGTATTAAGAGTAACTTGAGGAGTTAGCCAACCTTCAGCAACATAAAGGTCATGAATTACATTATAAGCCCGCACATGAGCCGCTAAAATGTGATTGTATCCTTTCATCATTGCCCCTATTCCCATAGCGGAACCTGCGGGAAATTGACCGCTTAAATAGGTATTGGAAAGTAAAATATTTGGCTCATTGATGGTAATATACCATTTAATAGGAGGCAATTGGTAGTAATCAGTTAAGCGGCGATTTATGTGAGTGATTGTAACTCGGACATATTCAACAAAACAATCAATTGTATCAGTTGATAGCCAAGCATCTAAACCTAACCATGCTGGATGGGTAAAATGATGTAAGGTAACAATTGGTTCTAATTCCTGTTGATAACAAGCAGCAATTAGTGCGGTATAATTATCTAAAGCATCGGTGTCAAAGGCAGGTGCAGTGGTACTTTCGGGACTAGTCGAAGGTTGAATTCTTGCCCATTCTAAGCCTAACCGGAAGGAATTTAAACCTAATCTTTGGCAGGTTTTAAAGTCTTCATCATAGCGATGCCAAAATTCTGTAGCATCTTTTGTTGGCATTACTTTACCTTGCTTTTCCCAAAATGTCCAATTATTTTGGGGTTGGGAAAAACCATTGTAACCGCCTTCGCTTTGATAACCTGATGTGGCAACTCCCCAGAGGAAAGCTGCATTTTGCTGATTTTTTGTGGGGATATTTAGAGAAGTTGCCATAGTTTTAAATACTTCTGGGTAACGGTAATATTTTGGTGCGCGATCGCCAATCTGATAAAATATGTTCGGCTATTTTTAAAGCCGCATCGGGTTTGCCTAATTCCAAGGCAGATTGACGCATTTGATCCAGCCTGTCTGGGTGATTTAAGAGATATTTAACTGCTGGGCCTACCATTTCTAATAATCTTAATTGGACTCCGGCACCTGCGGCAGCAATTACATCAGCATTTTGTTCTTCTTGTCCGGGAATTGGATCTACAATAATTGTTGGTGTTCCCCTTGCCAAAATTTCGCTAGTAATCAATCCTCCAGCTTTGGTAATAATTAAATCGCTAGCTACAATTAAGTCATCAACATAATCAATTGTGCCTAATTTACGTAATCTCACTTGAGGGCTATCTCTTAAATCTGTTAAAGTATCTAGCAAGTCTTCATTTCTGCCAGCCACTACTACAATCATAGCGGAAGTTAGAGTTTCCAACAAAGAGGAAACGATCGCATAAACTCTGCGACTATTCAACCCACCACCAAATAAGGTAACTATGGATAAATCTTGGGGTAAATAATGGCGCGATCGCATTTCTGCTTTAGATTTTGGTTTACTAATCTCTAGTTTAACCGGAATTCCGGTAATATGAAGAAGTGACGGATTTACACCCCGTTGTTTCAGAATATTGGCGCTCAAATCATTCGGTAAAAAGTAGCCATCTACACCATAATTTAACCAAGTACTATGAGCAATTAAATCAGTCACAACGACATATTGTGGTTTACTTACTTTGTCTTCTGGCTCTAACAATTGTAGCAGTCGGCTGGGAATTTGTTGCACGCAGACGATCGCATCTGGCGCTGTTTCCCTAATCAATCTTCCCAAACGTCTAAAGAAAGGAAGCTCTAATTTTGCCCATGCTAAATTACTATCTAAAGACCTTTCTAAATCAGAAATATCACTTCCTTCATATAGAGCTTTGTAAAGTTGCGGTACTTTTTCGCTAGAATTTTTGTAGGCTTGAATAACAGCATTGCGGTAAACTGAACTAGCATAAGCCAAAGCGTCTTCACTCAGCACTTCTATATCTGGAAAGCAAGAGAAAGCTTGACTTAAAGCGTTAGCTGCACTAATATGCCCCATTCCTAGTGAAGCATATAAAATCATTACTCGCATTGTTAAGTATCCTCACAGAATTTACTTTGTTATGATTGAGTAGTTTATAACATATTGACCAAGCCAAATACAGATTTTGGTAAAAAGTCAACTATTAAAAGACCAGTCTTTATAAAATAAATCAGGTTTTTGGATGAAGTTAACCTGGTGATTGAGACAAAACCAGAATAATTATAAAATCCCTGACACTGCTAATTAATACCACAACTTGAATATAAATTGCTATAAATTAGAAAGAACACAGAATATTCGTTTTTGAAAATTCATATAGTCAAATTTTCGATCCATTATGCTATTAGACAGTGAAACTACTACATCAGACAATAATCAGTTGCCTAAATCTCCTACGGGAATTCAGGGACTAGATGAGATTACAGGCGGTGGTTTACCCCAAGGAAGACCAACCCTGGTATGCGGAACAGCGGGGAGTGGTAAGACTTTAATCGGGCTTAATTTCCTGGTTTCCGGTGCAGTTTCCTACTCAGAACCGGGCCTGTTCGTCTCTTTTGAAGAAACACCCGAAGAACTGATCAAAAATGTCCGTTCTTTGGGTTGGGATTTAAAACAGCTAATAGCTGAGAAAAAGTTTTTAATCGATCACATCTATATTGATCCTTATGAAATAGAAGAAACAGGAGATTATAATCTTGAGGCTTTATTTATTAGATTAGAACACTTAATTAATGCGATCGGAGCTAAAAGAATTGTCTTAGATACCATTGAAACATTATTTGTGGGTTTGTCCAATGCGACAATAGTTAGATCCGAATTACAACGTTTATTTCGCTGGTTAAAAAGCAAAGGTGTCACAGCAATAATTACAGGAGAAAAAGGCGAAAATACTCTCACCAGACATGGTTTAGAAGAATATGTTGCTGATTGTGTGATTCGGTTAGATCAACGCATTCAAAATGAAATTTCTACTCGACGTTTGCAGATAGTTAAATATCGTGGTTCTAATCACGGTACTAACGAATATCCATTTTTAATTAACGAGAAAGGAATTTCTGTATTACCTATTACCTCAGTAGGATTAGACCACGAAATTTCTACCGAACGGATCAGTACAGGCATACCTCGCCTTGATACAATGTTAAGAGGTCAAGGATATTTTCGAGGTAGCAGCATTTTAATAACAGGTACAGCGGGAACGGGAAAAAGTACAATTTCGGCTCATTTTGCTCAAGCAACCTGTCTTCGCGGTGAACGTTGTCTTTACTTAGCTTTTGAAGAAGCACCGCAACAAATTCTCCGCAATATGCTGTCAGTGGGATTAGATTTACAACCTTTTGTCGAGAAAGGTTTGCTTAAGTTTCAAGCAGTACGCCCGACAGCTTTTGGTTTGGAAATGCACTTAATCCAAATTCATAATTTAATTAATGAATTGCATCCAACAGTGGTGATTGTTGACCCAATGAGTAACTTAGTTTTAGGCGGTAATTTACTTCAATCTAAAGCATTTTTTATGCGGTTGATTGATTCTTTAAAGAGTCAGCAAATTA
>JBAVZX010001209.1:0-3888 GCA_049589015.1 Phormidium sp.
GTTTTAGTTTTGTTAGCCTTTGACGCACCGAGTCAGGGGGGATTAATTGCGATGCTTTTACTTTGGCTAGCAATTCGTAGTTCTGGAGAATGGTATCGCTGGTATAGAAAACAGAAGCACTCTCCTAAGTATCACCCGGATTAGGAGGTGGGGAGGTGGGGAGGTGGGGAGGTGGGGAGGTGGGGGGATGGGGGGATGGGGGGTTTACTTGATGATCCAGCGATGGGAGTTGTTAATTAAATAGACTAAGCCACCAAGGATTTGATTATAAGTAGCGTATAATTCTCTGCCTTTTTCTATTTCTAAATATTGACATTTAACAGCGAACTTAATCCATACTTGAGTTTCAGCAGCTTCCGCTTCACAATCACTGAGTTTGGCAATAAAAGCAGCTTCATATCTTCGCTTTCTCCAAGCTTCTGCAAGATTAGCGCAAACAGATCGAGATGAGCGACGAATTTGATCGGTTAACGAATATCTTTCTGCTTGGGGAAAGGTTTTAGAAATTTCAAAAATTTGCATAGCTGCTTCAAATGCAATTTGATAAACCTCTAAATCTTCATGAGTTCTAATCACTTATTTTCTACCTCAAATACATGAAATACATTCATAACATTATTCCCGACCTCCCCATCTCCCCACCTCCCGACCTCCCCATCTCCCCACCTCCCCATCCCCCCACCTCCCCATCCCCCCATCTCCCCCTTCTTGCACTGGTTTAGGCTGTGGCAAATTGGGCTTCTGCGGTGTCGTTGATCGATCGCACAATCTCCAAAATTCTATCAGCTTGTCGATCGCTAAATACTCCATCTAATCCATCTGGATGAACTTCCGTAAAAGGGGATTCATAGAGTTGTTCGGGGTTCATAACTCCGTTTTGGGTTAGGTAGTCGATGATGTTTTCAATAAAGCGGATTTGTTGGGCGCTGAAGTTGACGTTTTTTAAGTATTCGGCAAAGGCTTGTTTGGCGGCGCTGCGATCGAGTCCTACTAATTTGCGAATGAATAATTTTAAACTTAAATCTTTGCCAAAAACTTGTTCAAATTGTGCTTTGCTTTCGATTTCTGCTGAGTTAAATAGCATGATTTCTAAGGATTGCAAATCTGATTCGGTTAGGGGTATATTACGTTTTAGTTTGGCGATCGCAACATGATTTTCATTCGCCCTAATGTAAGCTTCTACTTTTTTGCGATATTGATAAGGACTAAAACCTGTTTGTTGCTGGGGAACTTCTACCTCGCTAATTTCTCCTAAACTATCTGTAAAGTTAGTGTAAACGATTCTTTGTTCTTGGCGATCGATAAATTTAACTAAATCGCGCAACTGAAACCGCAAATATTCAATCATCCAAGGTGTGACATCTTTCCACCAATCTTCATTTTGGACTTCCGAAATTAAAGAAAGTTCGGCTTTGACTGCGGGGATGTCGCGCTTTTGTTCTAAAAGAGTGAGTAAATCGCGGATTTGGTCACGCAATCTGATAAAATCATTAGTATGTTTTAACAGGGAAAGTTGCAGTTTTAAACAAAGTAAATCGAACTCTTTGCCTAGTCGATCGCCTGTGGGTAATTGATTCGGTAAACTGGCTAAAGATTCGCTGATGATTTCTCGATCTTCCGGGCGCAAATTTTCCCAGCGTTCTCTTTGGAAAAACTCTTCAACTTGTGCTAAATGGCGACGGACTAAAAAGTTTTCTCTTTCCATTGTGGCGACGTGCTGGTGTAGTTGATTCAGGAGATTTTGCCGGATTTCTTGAGTTTCTGAGTTTTGATTTTCTGGTTTATTCAGGAGTTGACTTAGTTCTAAACGAGTTTTGACTAAGCGACTGGTGAGACTTTCCGGGAGTTTTTGATTAGCTGGGGGAAGTTGGCGATCGAAAAATTCAAAATTCCCACAAAGGTCAAATACTAAAAACTCGCTTTTATCTTCACCAACGCCAAACAAATTTTTACATAAACGAGTACCCCGCCCGATCATTTGGTTGAATTTGACTCTGGAATACACGGGTTTGAAAAACACTAAATTGACGACTTCGGGAACATCAACGCCAGTGTCTAGCATATCTACGGAAATGGCGATCGCAGGTTCTTTTTCCACTTCGGAAAAGTCATTAATTAAAGTTTTGACGTAACTGATTTCATGGTGAATTGCTTGGGCGAATTTGCCTTGATAATGGGGATAGTTAACATCGAAACGTTCTACTATAAATTCAGCGTGTTTTTTGTTTCGGGCGAAGATGATTGTTTTGCCTAATCGATCGCCTCCCGCAACTTTCAAACCTCGCTCCATTAGTAGTTGTAAAGCTTGATTGACTGTGTTAATATTAAATAGCCATTGATTTAAAGCAGCGGCGTTTACTTCTTTAGGAATTTCCCCGGTTTCTTCATTGCGAAACTTCTGTTCATACTCCTCTTGTTCTTCCGGGGAAAGGTCAGAATATTTGATACCTTTGGTTAAAAATTTAAAGGTAACTTCTACACCTTTGGCGGGAACTAGCCATTTATCTTTTATGGCATCTTCCAGTTGATAAGCAAAAGTCGGAACACCTGTTTCTAATTCAAAAAGGCGATAAGTGTCGCGGTGTACTTCGTCTCTGGGGGTAGCGGTTAAGCCGACTAATAAACCATCAAAATAATCGAATAAACTGGCATATTTTTGATAAATCGATCGATGGGCTTCATCGACTATAATTAAATCAAAATGTCCCGATCCTAAAATTCTGCCTTGGCTATTGTAGCGGTTAATAAAATTGCAGATTGTTGGATAGGTGGAGACGATTACATTGGCAGCTTCTACATCTTTATTTTCGGTGAGATCGATCGCCGTCGCCGTAGGTAAATGAGTTTTGAAAGCCCCTAAAGCTTGTTCAACTAAGACTTTTCGATCGGCAAGAAACAAAACTCGTTTTACCCAGTTGGCGCGAATTAATAACTCAATTAAAGCGATCGCAGTTCGAGTTTTTCCGCTTCCTGTTGCCATGACTAACAAAGCTTTGCGGCGTTTTTTCTCCTCAAAACTTTCGGTAATGTGGCGAATAGCTTCGGTTTGATAACTGCGTTCGACAATGGCAGAATTTACTTGAATTAAATGTAAAGCTTTGCGACTTGTGCGGCGGAAAATTAACCTTTCTAATTCGTCTTTTTTCAGAAAACCTTGGATTTGACGGGGGGGATAATTGCGATCGTCCCAAATCCAATGTTGATATCCGTTAGAATAGAAAATTATCGGACGTTGATTGTATTGCTTTTCTAAACAATTGGCGTATAATTCAGCTTGACGCTTGCCATTTTTGGGGTTTTTTTGACTGCGTTTCGCTTCAATAACAGCTAAAGGTTTACCATCATTTCCCCAAAGTACATAGTCAACAAAACCTTTACCACTTTCGTTAGGCATTCCGCTAACTTCGTATTCTTTCCATCCCGGTTGATTGATGTTCCAACCTGCTTCTTTTAGTAATAAATCGATTAGATAAAATCGAGTTTCAGCTTCGTTGAAGTCGTGGGTGTCGGGAACGGTTTGATTTTGCCGTTTCAGGGCAGATATTTCGGCTTTGAGAATTTCTAATTCTTGTGCTGTTTGCTGTTGTTTAAATTCAGCAATGCGTTGCATTTCCTTTGCTTGGGAAAGCTGAGTTTCTAGTTTTTCAAGTTGGGCTTGAGTTAGGTCTTGGTTTGTGGTAGTTTTTGGTTGGGGAATTAGTGTTTCAGCGAAGTTTCGATCGCCCAACTCTCTGCCATCAGGAGTATAATAACGACACAGCCAATAAAGGAAATGATGCAATTCTTTTAGGGCTATCTGGGCATCGTTATTCCGAATCGTGTTAGAGTCGTGAACGGCGAGATTGCCAAGTTTGTGAATGATGCGAACTTTTTGCCAGAGACTAGGGG
>JBAVZX010001210.1:0-1503 GCA_049589015.1 Phormidium sp.
AAGCCTCCTATCGTCGCTTGGTAAGAAAGTATCATCCTGATGTTAATCGTGATGATCAACAAGCGAAGGAAAAGTTTATTGCTATTCAGGAAGCTTATGAGTTTCTGATGGAAAATGTCAAGGAACCGGAAGTTCCTCCACAGTCAACGGCGAGTCAACAAAAGGTATCGACACCGCCAAAAGTTAAAGTAACTAAGACTAATAAAGTAAAGACTATTGATATTCAACCACCACTGTCACCGGAAGAACAAAAGTTAAAGTGGCAATCTTATAATCAACTTCAGGTTTTCTTGAGAGATCAAAGGTATCCAAGAGCGATCGCATTAGTCGAAGGATTAGCCCAACGCCTCCCTGAAGATTTAGAAGTACGTCAATGGCAAGCTATTACTTATCAACGTACAGGTCGTCATTTTGTCGATCGCAAACAACTAGAAAAAGCCAGAGTTTACCTCAAAAAAGCCCTAAAAATCGACCCCCACAACCGTTCCCTCTGGCAAGAAGTAGAAAGAGATTTTCGCCGCATTGAACAAATATATTAAAGGCAGAAGGCAGAAGAAAATATAAAGATAGAAATGTAGGGGCGGGTTTAGCAGATAAGTCTGTCGTCACAGCAGAATAATTAACAACAAAACCCGCCCTTAAGAGATTTTTGACTTCAACTAACTACCCAAAGATTTCAAGTAAGCATTGAGTTTAGCTGACAATTCATCAATAATCGGCTTAATTTTACTAGCTTGCTCCTGCGTAATTAACTTCCGACTCCAAGCCAATCTCAAAGCATGAATTGTCTCATATAAACAACCCCTAGCTTGCCGCACCAACTGTTGATTGTCTTGCTGCTCCTGCACAGTTCCCGCAGCAATATTAGCACCAATACAATCAGCAGAAATAATGATTTGTTTGCCTAAAGAATCCTGATTAAAATCATCCCAATCTTGCACTAATCGCCAAATTTCGTTTGCCAACTTTTCCGATAATTGATAAACTGGTAATCTTTCAAATTCTGGTTTTTCCATATAATTTTCCTCCTTAACTACTAGAATTAATGGCTACTTGACACTCTCAGGTCTAAAGACACTGAGATTCTTGCTTCAACGAGCGCCGCTTGTTAGTACCAGTATTGCTACTGGTACTAACGAGTCTTACACCCTCTCCACAAGCTTTAAATTCCGACTGCCCATCGGTATTTGTTGACATGATTCTGATACCTTCTTCCCGAATATTCTTAGCTGCATTCTCATCTCTGTCGTGGTAAGTTCCACACTTGGGACAATTCCACTCTCGATCTTCTAATGTGAGAGAATCATTCTTATATTTGCAGCAGTTACAAAGCTTAGTACTAGGGAAGAATCTGTCAACTTCTACAAGTATTCCGCCAACTCTTTCTAGTTTGTAGCCTAAGAAATTAACTAGCATTCCCCAACTTGCATCTAATACAGATTTTGCTTTCTTGGTTCTGGCTAGTCCTTTTATACAAAGGTTTTCTACTACAACAGTTTGGTT
>JBAVZX010001211.1:0-8355 GCA_049589015.1 Phormidium sp.
GGGTATAGTCGTGAAGAGGTGATTGGTAGAACTCCAGAGGAATTAAAACTTAGTGCTGATTTACAACAAGATGGAATTCTCCAAGAACAGCTACGAAAATATGGGCGAGTAGAGGGATTTGAGTTTCATTACCGTACTAAGCCTGGTAAAGTTGGAATTACACTATTGTCGGTTGAACTAGTGGAATTAGATGGTCAACAAAGAGTTCTAAGTATTACCAAAGATATTAGCGATCGCAAAGAATTAGAACTAGCATTGCAAGCTTCTCAAACCCAAATTAATGATATTCTCAATAGTGCGATTGCCGCAATTAGTAGCTTTCGGGTATCGGTCGATAAGAATTGGAAAATTAACTATATTTCTGCTGGTTGTGAATTTGTTTCTGGTTATACATCCGCTGAATTGCAAACCGACAAAAATATCTGGAATTCCCGGATTTTCCCCGGAGATTGGCAAGGGATAGAATCTCAAATATATGCCGATATCTTTGCCCAGCAAACAGGAACTTATGAGTATCGGCTTTATCATAAAAATGGCAGCTTACGTTGGATTTCTCAAACTAATAGTTCTCGATGGGATGCGACTTTAAATTGTTGGATTGTGACGAGTGTTTCTTTAGATATTACCGATCGCAAACAAGCAGAAGAACAACTCCATAAAACTGAAAGATGGCTACGCCACTATAGCAATCAATCTCCCAGTACAATTTTTACGGCAGTCCAAGAACTGGATGGGCGGATCTGGTTTGAGTATATTAGTTCAGCAGTGGAAGCAATTCATGAAGTTACCGATGCACAGATTCTAGAAAATTCTCAGCTATTATTTGATCAGTTCCATCCTGACGATGTTGCCAGCTATAATGATGCAGTGGCTAGGAGTAGCCAAAATCTAGAAGTTTTCTCTCTTGAATGGCGAATTATTACTCCTTCTGGCAAAGTTAAATGGTTACAAGCCAATTCTCAACCAGAACGACGCAGTAATGGTGCGATCGCTTGGCATGGCGTAGTGTTGGATATTACCGATCGCAAACAAGCAGAAGAACAACTCCACAAAACTGAAAGATGGCTACGCCACTATAGCAATCAATCTCCCAGTTCAATTTATACGCTTGTCCAAGAATTGGATGGGCGTGTCTGGTTTGAATATAATAGTTCAGCAGTAGAAACAATTCACGAACTCACATATTTACAGATTATAGAAAATCCTCAGTTAATATTTGACCAGTTCCATCCCGACGATGTTGCCAGCTATAATGATGCAGTGGCTAGGAGTAGCCAAAATCTAGAACTTTTCTCTCATGAATGGCGGATTATTACTCCTTCTGGCAAAGTTAAATGGTTACAAGCCAATTCTCAACCGGAACGACGCAGTAATGGTGCGATCGCTTGGCATGGTGTTATTTCTGAGATTACCGATCGCAAACAAGTTCAAGAAGCTTTACGCCAAAGTGAAGAAAGATTCCAACAATTAGCAGCAGCTTCCCCAGGAGTAATTTACACCGTTATCGAATATCCCACTGGTCCGGCGCTATACGAATATTTAAGTCCCGCATTTGAAGAAATTCATGAAATTCCCGTGGCGGAAGTTATCCAAGATGCAGCAATTACTTTTAACCAAATTCATCCAGACGATCGCTTAGGCTATCAACAAGCTGTAACAGAAAGTCTGGAAACTGAAAGACCATTCAAACATGAATGGCGCATTATTACGCCTTCCGGGAAACAGAAGTGGATTCAAGCCAATTCTCGATCGCAAAGACGCGAAAATGGTGAAATTGCTTGGCATGGTGTTGTTTTAGATATTACAGAACAGAAGCAAACAGAACAAGCTTTGCAACAAGCACTTCAACATATTGATACTCACTTTGATGAATGTCCCCTGGCAATTTTGCAATGGGATCAAAATTTCCGAATTCTGCGTTGGTCAAAACAAGCAGAACACATCTTTGGCTGGACTACTGAAGAGGTGAAAACCCTTTCTTGGCAATCAAAACAGAAAAAAGAAGAGAAAGAAAACTCTGTAAGAGCCGATTTAGTAAACAACCTCGGTCAACCAAAAGGCAATTTGGCAAAATCCGTCCCAACAACTCAAAACCCAAAACTTTCCGAATCACTGATTCCTTGGAAGTTGGTTTATGACGAAGATCTCGATCGCGTTAATGCCGAAATTGCTCCATTGATGAAAGGGTTAATCTCAAGTAAGGCGGTGCAAAATCGTAACTATACTAAAGATGGTCGAGTGATTGTTTGTCAATGGTATAGTTCGGTGGTTTTTGACGAGGCTGGTAATCTAGTTTCCGTGCTTTCTTTTGCTCAGGATATTACCGATCGCCAACAAGCCGAATCGGAACTAAGACAACAAAAAGAACTGCGGGAAACTATTTTTAATGAGTCTACAGATGCAATTTTCTTAGTTGATCCGCAAACCCGATTAATCATTGATTGTAACCGTCGCGCAGTGGAACTGTTTGAAGTAGAAAGTAAAATCGAATTGATTGGTAAAGAAGCTCAAATTCTTCAAAGTCGCCCCTTTACTGACAAAGAACTCGAGCAAGTTAGTCAGGAAATAAGGCATAAAGGTTTTTGGAGTATGGAGTTAGAATACATTTCTCGTCAAGGGAATATTTTCTGGGGTAACGTAGCTGCTAACCCTGTCCAAATTGCTAATAAAGCGATTACTTTGGTACGAGTGACAGACATTAGCAATCGCAAAAAAATTGAAGCAGCTTTGCAGGAAAGTGAACAAACAAATCGGATTTTGGTACAGTCAATTCCTGATTTATTAATTCGCATGAGTCGAAATGGTACATACTTAGATGTGTGGACATCTGAAGGAATTAAATTATTGAACCAGGCAAAATTTAAACTGGGAGCTAGCATTTTCGATGTGCTACCGCTAGAAATTGCCCAAGAACGGTTCCATTTGATTCAAACTACATTAGCAACTGGTAAAGTGCAAATTCAAGAATACCAACTGGAAATAGAAAAGGAAATTCATTATGAAGAAGCCCGGATTGTTCCCTATGGTGTCGATGATGTGTTAATATTTGTGCGTGATGTAACCGATCGCAAAAGTATTGAAGCCGCATTACGTGAAAGTGAAGAAAGGTTTCGTCGAGCCTTTGATGATGCTGCAATTGGGATGGCATTAGTTGGGTTAGATGGGAGATTTTTACAAGTAAATCTTGCCCTTTGTGAAATTACAGGTTACAACGAAACCGAACTTTTAGGTAATTTTTTCCAGGATATTACGCACCCAGACGATTTAAATCCAGATTTGGAATATATTCGTCAGGTATTAACAGGAAAACGGCGGACTTATCAAATGGAAAAACGTTACATCCATAAATTTGGCCATTTAGTTTGGGGACTTTTAGGTGTTTCTGTAGTCAAGGATCAACAAGGGAATTGTCTTTACTTTGTAACTCAAGTTCAAGATATCAGTGAACGGCACAAAATTGATAGAATTAAAGATGAATTTATTTCGATAGTGAGTCATGAATTGCGAACTCCCTTAACAGCAATTCGCGGTTCTCTGGGAATTTTGGAAACAGGAGTTTTAGACAATCGCCCAGAAAAAGCTAAATATATGCTTGAGGTGGCGGTGAAGAATAGCGATCGCTTAGTACGTTTGGTTAATGATATTCTAGATTTAGAAAGATTGCAGTCTGGTAAAGTTCAATTAGTCATGGAAAACTGCCAAGTTGCAGATTTAATGCTACAGGCAGTAGAATCAGTACAACCGATCGCTAATCAAGCCGGAATTAAACTCGAAGTTACTCACCTAGTAGCAGAAATTGTGGCTTCAACCGATGCAATTATTCAAGCTCTGACTAATTTACTCAGCAATGCAATCAAGTTTTCGCCTACTCATAGTACTATTTGGTTAAGTGCTCAACTGAGAAATTCTGAACCACAAACAGCAGAAAATCCCACTGTTGATTGTTCCCCACCTTCTGCTCCATATATCTTATTTGAAGTCAAAGATCAAGGCCGGGGAATTCCGGCTGATAAGTTAGAAACAGTTTTTGGCAGATTTCAACAGATTGATATTTCTGACTCTCGGCAAAAAGGCGGTACTGGGTTAGGTTTAGCTATTTGTAAAAGTATTGTACAACAGCATGGGGGACAGATCTGGGTAGAAAGTACGTTAGGTCAAGGTAGTATATTCTATTTTACGTTACCGATAACCAGGAGGAAACATGAGTAAACATCTTTTAGTGATTGATGATGAACAGGATATTCGGGATGTGGTTCAAGTTTCTTTAGAAGAATTTGCTGGTTGGCAAGTTGAAACAGCGGACTCAGGTAAGGAAGGGTTACGAAAAGTGAAAACTGGCAAGTGGGATGCCATTCTTCTGGATGTGTCAATGCCTGATATGGATGGATTTTCGGTATTTGAGCAGCTGCAAGCTAACTCGGCAACTCGAACAATCCCAGTGGTGTTATTAACGGCAAAAGTTTTACCTAGCGATCGTCGCCGCTTTACGGAAATGGGTGTTACAGGAGTAATTACCAAACCTTTCAACCCGGTTACTGTCTGGAGTCAGGTGGCGACAATTCTCAAATGGTGAAAATTTTGCAAAAAAGTCTTATAACTTTCTTACTTTTTTCCTTTAATTTGAAAAATATCAGTTTTTTTAAGCCTACATTAAAAGTGTAGGAAGGAAATCAGCCCAATGACAGAAACTAGAAATGACTCGTCCCAAGCGATCGTAGTGCAACAGAGTATTAGTATTCTTAATCAGGCGGTGAATAAACTACAAGAAAATGATTACGTTTCCGCTCAAGTCATGATTGGAGTAGCTAAACATCTCTTAGATGAAGTGCAAACCGATCTCGAGCATTATTTAACAATACAAAAGATGTTAAAAGATGCTTTTAAAGCTTAGTTTGAGTGTTCCATACTTTTCAATTATGTCTAGTATTAAATCTATTTTGCTCATTGATTATGAAGCAAGTGTGCGGGAAATCCTACAAGTTTGCTTGAGCGAAATAGGTGGTTGGAATGTGATCGCAGCTGCCTCTTTTGAAGAAGGATTAGCATCATTGCCAACGCAAAAAATTGATGCGATTATTATGGATAATTTCACAGCAAAAAGAGACAGCACAAGGTTTATTGAAAAACTGAAAGCTAATCCTTTAACTCAGCCAATTCCAATTTTATTAATTACGCATAAAGCCAGTTGGTATAGTCCTAAACATTTGCAAGATATGAGTGTTGTAGGTGCGATCGCTAAACCTTTTGATCCAGTTAGGCTACCAACACAAGTTTCTAAATTATTAGGCTGGAATTCTACTTTTTCATCAGATTGAAAAAGCCAAGAAGCAGGGAGAGCAGAGCAGACAATTAAAAAAATTAATTTATCCTGTTCCGCGTTTCCTCTTCCCTGTTCCCTTTCTTCCTTTAAGCTAAACCCAAAACTTTGCGTAACAAAGCTTGATCTTCTATCTTGGCAGATAAGCGTCCTTTTTCTAAATCTCGAATCCAGCTTTGGCTTTTTCCAGTCATTTTTGCCAAATCTCTCTGAGACATACCTTGACTTTTTCTCGCTGCCAAAATTTGTTCAGCAGACAAAACTATTTGCTCTTTTTGTTTGGTTCTTTTAATCCGGTTGGTACGCTTTTTCTGTTCATTTTCACTGTTTTGTTGTTCCCAACCTACTGGCAGTTCAAACCACAAAATCCGGGCATTCATCAAGAAATTCCATTTACCACGGGGGCCAATATCGGTAATCCGAGAATTATTCCCTCCATCGTTGATCCAGAAGTCTAAAGCATCATCAGCATCATCAGGAAGTTCTGATAATTTTGCCCAAAGTGGTTGAATTTCTGGGGGGTAAGTTACTGGATCAAATATCGCTTTAATTCCATGATGATTGAGACATTCTAAATCGCTTTCAAATGTTCTCAATAATCTCTTTCTTTCCTCCCGCATTTGAGTTGCTTTAGCAACTTTTTCTTCTCCATAAGCAATTCGCATTAATGTGGGTACAGTAATTCGCTGCTCTTTGCCCATTTTGGCTTTAAACAACAGCCATAGCATCATTCGTGCGGCACCTTCATGTTGCTGCCAAATACTCATGACGTTGGTTAACAGAGATTTGGGCAAATTGCCATATTGGTAAAAAGCTGTCCGTTCTTTGCAACCTTGTTTGTTCAGGAAGTATTGCGCCCAAATTCCAGCCCGAATTTTGAAAGTTAATCCTACTAGATATTTACATCCTAATTCATCTTCTTGAAAGTGATGCTGGATTTCTAGTAAGTGCCATAAGCGAGTTCCACTGACAGAAAACCCATTCACCTTTCCTTGTTGAGGCCAATCTATGGAAGCAGTAATTAAGCAAGGTTGGAGGGCAATTTCTCTGATTAAAGCGAGTTTGAAAGCTTTACTTAAGTCTTTGCGTTTGTCGAGTCCTAAGTATTCTTCTATTTGTCTGTCACTAATTAGAAATTCTTGCTGCCAAGGTTTTTCTAAAGCGGTGGCATGGGCAGCATATATTAGGTGCATACAAGCAGCACGAATGTCTAAAGATTCGATCGCTTTAACTGCTTGTTTCCCCATCAACGGCGTTGCTTCCGCAGAGAGGCTTTCGGTAATTCTTAATGCTATTCCTCCCCTACCCCCGTTAATTGAACGTTCGTAACAAGGCTGTCCCGAAGCTTCTACTTTCCAGGGTAAAGATTGCCTTTGGGCTAACAAATTACATAGTTCCCAAATCAAGATTGAAGAGGCAAAGGGGTTATTTTTCCCATTAGCAAATAAGTCCGGGTTAGTTCTCGGTCTAGTTTCTGCTTTGTATCTCCCCTTCTTCGGTTCTGACGGTAAAGGACAGTCAATCGGGCAATAAGTTAGACATTGTGGTTCTGAATAATAACCTTCGCAGTTATTACAAAGGCTAGGATCAATCCAATAATCATCACCCTCGACTTTAATTGCACCAGTTGGGCAGTGCGTCCGACAACTATCACACTTCAAACAAGTACCAGGAATTTTGTATGCCATAAGCCAATCACATTTCTTCTCAGCAAGATACCGACAATATCGATTTTTTATCGATTGATCTCACCTGAAGCTTTATTAAGTTATTTCTTTTAAAGATATAGAATTAAAATTTTAGGTTTGTTCGTCACAAGCTATTTAATAGACATTTAATAACTTCAGGTTTGAGAATTTACCAACTATTTTAATCCCCTTACATATTGCTTACATATAAAAAGTATGCTAAGTATTTTTAATATTTTGTTCATAAAGAACATTTTTGCAAAACTTTACATAAATTTGCTTAATGGCAAGGGGTTATCAATAGAGGCTTCTGCATCGAATTTAAACTTGATAATAATTCCTGATAAAGGATGATAAGTACAGGTTAATTTGCCAAAATCCCTTAAGCTTGTTGCTAATACTTAGTGTTAAATAACCTAGTTCCTAGTTATTCATAATAGAAGAATGTTAGAACTTCACTGTCACACAACTTATTCCGACGGCACTCTTACACCAGCCGAACTTGTAAAAAAAGCTGCCCAAACTGGTGTAAAAGTGCTAGCAATTACCGATCACGATACCATTTGTGGTTGGGATGAAGCAATTGCTACAGCTGCTAACTACGAAATAGAAATAGTTCCAGGTATCGAACTGAGTACCGTACATAATGGACGTTCATTACATATTTTGGGTTTTTATCCCAACCCAGATTTAATCCGTCCAGCATTAAAAGAACGTTTAGCGGGAAGAAAACGCCGTGCTGCTCAAATGGTAGCCAATTTAGCGGCATTGGGTTATCACATTCAAGTCCCTGAACTTCGCGCAGGGATGGCACCCGGAAGACCACATATTGCAGCGGCGCTGGTGAAAGCGGGAATTGTAAAATCATCTCAGGAAGCATTTGAGCGCTGGTTAGGAGATCACAAACCTGCTTATGTAGATTATGAAAAATTCTCCATTCAAGAAGGCGTTTCTTTACTGCGGGAATGTGGCGCTGTACCTGTGTGGGCACACCCCTGTTTATTCCGCGGTGGCGTAATTACAGAAGTGCTCAAAGAATTAGTCGAAGCAGGTTTAATGGGTGTAGAAGTTTATCATCCCAACCATAACTCCAGAGATCAAAAAATGCTGTTAAAATTGTGTGCTGAATATGGTTTGCTGGTTACAGGTGGCAGCGATTATCATGGCCCTAATTTTGAGTCTAAAGATGAGGAGCGATCGCTTAATTATCTGCATTTACCGATAGAATTACTAACACCTGTGAAAAAAGCAGCAGCAACTTTGCAAAGCTAATTTTAAATTAGCTTTGGGGCATTTATAGCAATTTTCATCCTCATGAGGTACAGAGTTTCTGTTTTTAGGGAACAGGGA
>JBAVZX010001212.1:0-3974 GCA_049589015.1 Phormidium sp.
GTGCGTTTCATCCCCATATCTAAAGCTAGGGGCTTTCACTCACGTTTTTCGGTAAAGGGTAAACTCAGATCTTGCACCAAGAGGCAGAGCCTCCACTCTTCGTTCCCAGGTTGAACCTGGGAACGAGGATTTGGGAGGTGGAACCTCCAGGAGTGCAAGATCTCAGTAAAGGTGAAATTTAATTCCCCCCAACCTCCTTCACCCTATAGCCAAGAATTAATCCTTTTTCAGCCAGCTAAACATGGCGCGTAAATCTTTGCCAACTTCCTCAATGGAGTGTTCAGCTTCCTGACGGCGCATGGCGGTAAAACCTGGTTTACCAGCTTGATTTTCTAGCACAAATTCCCGGGCAAATTGACCAGATTGAATTTCCTGGAGAATTTTTCGCATTTCGGCGCGAGTTTCATCGGTGACAATACGAGGGCCACGAGTTAAGTCGCCATATTCAGCGGTGTTAGAAATGCTATCGCGCATTTTGGCTAAACCACCTTCTACGATTAAGTCAACAATTAATTTGACTTCGTGCAAGCATTCAAAGTAAGCGAGTTCTGGTTGATATCCAGCAGCGACTAAGGTTTCAAAACCTGATTTAATTAAGGCACTCAAACCGCCACAAAGGACAACTTGTTCGCCAAATAAATCAGTTTCAGTTTCTTCGCGGAAGGTAGTTTCCAAAATTCCGGCGCGGGTACCACCGATACCTTTAGCGTAAGCCATTGCGCGATCGCGTGCCTGACCGCTAGCATTTTGATAAACTGCAAACAAACAAGGTACTCCTTCTCCCTGTTCGTAAGTCCGTCTGACCAAATGTCCTGGGCCTTTAGGTGCTACCATGACCACATCTACGTTCGCTGGCGGTACAACTTGACCAAAATGGATATTGAAACCGTGAGCGAAAAAGAGGACTTTCCCTTCTGTTAAATGTGGCTCAATCTCATTTTTATAGACACTTTTTTGTACCTCATCTGGCAGTAGGATCATAATCCAGTCGGCTTTTTGAGCAGCATCAGCTACGTTGCACACTTCTATGCCAGCATCTTTCGCTTTAGTTGCCGACTTACTTCCGGGATACAAACCAACTATGACGTTAACGCCGCTATCTTTAAGATTTAAAGCGTGAGCATGACCTTGTGAACCATAACCGATAATCGCTACCGTTTTATTTGCCAATAAATCTAAATTGGCATCAGAATCATAGTACATCCGAGCCATAAGGGTAACTCCTGATTTAAAACTGACTAATGATGTGCAAACTTTTTATCATACCATATTCAAATCTATAAAACAGAATTTGGCTAGAAAGGAAAACCTGTGATTAATTTAAGGACTGAGCAGTTACAGAATCAAGGTAAGCTTCAAAAAAGTTCAACACTAAATAAGATTGCTTACATACCTTAAGTAAAGTTTGCATTTTTCATTTCTGTTGAAGATTGAGCGTAGTTGTAGTATTCACAACATATACCAATTAAGAAAGTATGGTAGAACGTTAACGATCGCGATCGCATCACTACTGGCCAAATTTATGAAAATACTGGACTTAAGAGAATTTTTCAAGCTACTATTAAATTAAAAGTTAACAACTCAGAAATTTAAGTAAGAATAGTTTCCACTTAAATTATCTGCTTAAAAAACCAAAATTAGTGTTCTCCCAGCAACCTTGTCATATTAACACCGATAACCAATATGAATATGCCACTACGTCTTTTACTAATTCAAGACTCAAAAGATAATGCTAGCAAGTTAACAAATGAATTAAAATGTGGTGGTTATACCCTATTATCCACAAGGCTAGAAACACATCAAGAAATGAGCGCAGCTTTAGAAAAACAAGATTGGGATATTGTAATTGCTGATTACGCCTTACGAAAATTTAATGCCTTGGCTGTATTGCAGTTAATTAGAAAGAAAGGATTAGATTTGCCAGTTATTGTAACATTGGAAAGTTGTAATGAAGATATGATAGTAACTGTGATAAAAGCTGGGGCAAATGATTGTTTAATCAAAGATAATTTATCAAGATTAGTACCGATCATAGAAAGAGAACTCCAAGCAGCTGCGGTAAAAAATAAAAATCGTGCATCTGCTGTTAAAAATGGCCAGAATAACTTAGTTATTAATGGTCCAGATATTACAGAATATAAAGAAGCCGCACTAAAAAACCAGCAACAAGCGGAAAGAGAAAAAATCCTCAATAAAATTGTTCGAGTTCTGAATAAAAGTCTCGATACCGAACATATTTTACAACAAATTGTCGAGTTGACTGGTGAATCTTTCAATGTCGATCGAGTAATTCTTTTCACTATAGAGTTTGGGAAAATTCAGGTATTAAATCAATGGTTAGCTAATCAATCTATTCCTTCGATGTTAGATTTCAAAGCGCCGCTTTGCGAATGGTCAGATTTACTAGATCCTGAGTCAGAATTTAATAATGGAAAAGCTTTCCACGTTACCCATTATCCACCTTATCCCGTAACAGTTGCACAACAGAAAAATATTCATAAATTCCAGATTCGTTCGGTTCTCAGTGTGCCAATTTTTATCCATGATCGTCTATTTGGTGGTTTAGGGTTACATACTACTTTAGGCGATCGCAAATTTTCTGAAGAACAAATTAAATTGCTAGAAAGAATTGCTGAACAAGCGACGATCGCACTCTATAATGCTCTCAGTTATGAACGCTTAGAACAGTTAGTTAAACAACGCACACAAGAGTTAGAAAAAGCCAAATTAGAAGCGGAAGCAGCGAATCGTGCTAAAAGTGAATTTTTGGCTAACATGAGTCATGAATTACGCACTCCACTGAACTCAATTTTGGGTTTATCCCAAATGCTCCAACAAGAGTTTTATGGAAAACTTAACTCCAAACAAAAGGAGTATATGAACTGCATTTATAGCAGTGGAGAACATTTACTATCATTAATTAACGATGTCCTCGACTTAGCTAAAGTTGAAGCGGGGAAAGAAGAATTAATGCTCGAAAGTGTGGCAATTAGAGAATTATGCTATTATTGCTTATCTATTGTCGAAGAAAGAGCTAAAAGTCAAGGCTTGGTATTAAAAAGTCAAATTGATCCTCAAGTGAGTCATTTTATTGCCGATCAACGTCGCCTTTGCCAAATGTTACTAAATTTACTTTCCAATGCTATCAAATTTACTCCAATAGGAGAAGTAACTTTAATTGTCAAAAAAGAACCAAAAGGAACTTCATTTACTGTCGCTGACACAGGAATTGGGATTGCCGCTAAAGATATGTCTGCTCTATTTCAGCCTTTTTCCCAATTAGATGGTAAACTAAACCGTCAATATCAGGGAACTGGTTTAGGCTTGGTTTTAACTCGTCATTTTGCTCAATTACATGGAGGAGATTTAACTGTAGAATCTCAGCGAGGAGTAGGTAGCAAATTTACTATTTATCTTCCAGATTTATCCTTAAGAAATTTGACAGATAATTCCTATCACTATCAAGAGATAGAAGGAATTCAAGCTAATAATGGCAGAGAAGAAATTTCATTAATAGAGGAACATTTACCGCAAAAACGACCAATTTTACTCATGGAAGATGATGATAAAAGTGCCATGATTTTGCAGAACTACTTAAGAGTTTTAAACTACCAAGTAGAGCATTTATCAAACAGCAGGGGTTTTTTGGATCGGGTGCGACTAATTCAACCAGGATTAATAATATTAGATGTTTATTTGCTGGACGATCAGCCTGGTTTTGAACTGTTAAAAATGTTGCGATCTCAGAAAGATTTAGCTGATATACCAGTAATAATGCTCGCACCAACAGCAATTAAAGGTGAACGTGAACGTTGTTTAGCAGCTGGAGCCAATGACTATTTAATTAAACCGATTGGAGTAGCTAAAATAGAAGCTATCCTTTCCCGATATTATAACTGTGCGGAATATTCATGGTTGTTATCAATTCCTCATTGCTAAAAGCAGTATATTTTTACAATCATGTTAACTATCAC
>JBAVZX010001213.1:0-1562 GCA_049589015.1 Phormidium sp.
GTCGCCTTTTTCTGTTGCTTCCACAGACTTTTGACCAATTTCATTAGCCTTTTTGTATTTCTCTTCATCAATACTAGGAGAAGGCGCAGTTTCCGGGGTTTCAACTTTCGGTAATTCGGTTTCATTAATACTAGGAGTTGCTGTCTCGGTTTGCGCCATCACTGGCGGAGTGTTAAACCCAGCAAGAAACAAAATTACTACAGTTAGGAGAGTCAAAATTAAGCGAATCATCATCTATATTTCGGTAGTTGGTAGTTGACGAATCTCGCAGTTTTAAAAATATTTTTTTTGAACCGCGAAGACGCGAAGGACACGAAGAAAGAAGAGAAGAAGAAGTTTTATTTTTATTGAACCGCAGAGGACGCAGAGGGAAGAGAGAGAGGAGAAGTTCATGAGATAAAATTCAAATCTAAAATCTAACATCTAAAATTTCCCAGTTCTGTAGGACAGGCATCTTGCCTGTCATCTCCAATCCCAAAAATTAATCATAACCTAAATGTTTCCAAGCGGCAGGTGTTACTGTTCTTCCCCGATGTGTTCTTTGCATAAATCCAATTTGCATTAAGTAAGGTTCGTAGACTTCTTCAATAGTTTGGGAGTCTTCTCCTGTTGCAGATGCTATAGTTTCTAATCCTACTGGCCCTCCGTTAAAATGTTCAATCATGGCTTTTAATATTAGGTGGTCTGTCCAATCTAATCCCATTGGATCTACATTAAATAATGTTAGTGCTTGAATGGCAATTTCTTGGGTGATTTCGCCGGAAGCTTTAACTTGACTATAATCCCTAACTCTTTTTAACAAACGATTGGCTATTCTGGGTGTACCGCGAGCACGCTGCGCTATTTCTGCTGCACCTTCGGGAGTGATCGGAGTTTTCAAGATTTCGGCGGTTCGGAGTACAATTTGACTTAGTTCTTCGGGTTCGTAAAAGCGTAATCTGTGAATGATACCAAAGCGATCGCGCAAAGGTGAAGTCAAAGAACCAATCCTAGTTGTCGCTCCTACTAATGTAAAGGGTAGCAAAGGTAAACTGCGCGTTTTGGCAGATTGACCTTTTCCGATCGTAATATCAACTCGAAAATCTTCCATCGCCGGATAAAGCAACTCTTCCGCCATCCGTGATAACCGATGAATTTCGTCAATAAACAGGATATCTCCCTGTTTCATGCTCATTAGTAACCCTACAATATCACGAGGTCGTTCTAAGGCGGGCGCAGTCGTAATTTTACAATGTACCTCCATTTCTGCCGCTAAAATTAAGGACATGGTGGTTTTCCCTAAACCGGGAGGGCCATAAAGTAAGAGATGATCTAAAGGTTCACCTCGGTTTTTTGCGGCTTGAATGGCGATCGTCAGGACTTCCTTCAGGTCTTTTTGTCCGATATAATCAGCAAGTCGCGGAGGTCTGAGCGTTTCTTCCTGCTTTTCCTGTTCGTCAACAGCGGCGGTAGGTTGCAATAAGTTCTCCTCCGGCGCTTTGCGAGTCTGGCGCTTGCGGGTTGACTCTTGCCGTTGTTTGGGTTTACGCTCTGGTTCGGTAGGCTGTTGCTGGGAAGAAACG
>JBAVZX010001214.1:0-18438 GCA_049589015.1 Phormidium sp.
ATATATATCAATAAAATGTCCTCTTGTCAATACCTAGAGAAGCTTTTGAGGTTTTTAAAATTGTTTATTACTGTTGATAATTGACGGATAATTTTTAACCTTGATCTACAAATTCTAAAATTTGTCTAAATTTTGGATATTGGATAGCTATTGACTCCCATTTTAAGCGATACTTTTAAGGTAAATAATAGTTACGAATATTTGGCAAAAAATAACTATCCCCGGATCAAATCCTCTCCTCAGTTTACAGGAGATGTTAGTGATGAAAATAGAACGACCAAACGGGAAATTACCCACTCCTGAAGAATTGCAAGACTTAGAAAGACTGAAAAAAGTGATCGAACAAGTAATTGCCAATGGCAAAGTCAGTAAAGCAGAGTGCGACAGAATTAAAAGCATGATGTGGGCAGATGGCAAAATAACCCCTGAAGAGTTGGAGTTGTGCCGCACTATGATTTACAACAAAATTATTGCCGGGGAATTGGAGTGGGAATATTAGAGGACTGGGGAAATGGGGAGGTGGGGAGTGAGAGAGTTTTGAGTTTTGATTTAAATTCTCCTCTCCTCTGCCCCTCTGCTCCTCTGCTAATTTACTCCCATTCGATCGTCCCAGGTGGTTTAGAAGTAATATCGTAAACCACTCGGTTTACTCCAGAAACTTCGTTGACAATACGGTTAGAAATCAGTTCTAATAAATCGTAGGGTACTCTTGCCCAGTCTGCGGTCATGCCATCTTCGCTTTTGACAAAGCGGAGGACGATCGGATAAGCATAAGTCCGTTGATCGCCCATTACACCAACACTACGGATGGGTAGGAGGACGGCGAATGCTTGCCATAACTCGCTGTACATTTGGTGACGGTTGATTTCTTGACGCACAATTAAATCAGCATCGCGGAGAATATCTAACCTCTCATCAGTAACTTCCCCTAAAATGCGAATTGCGAGTCCGGGGCCTGGGAAAGGATGTCTGTTAACGATTTCTTCTGGTAAACCGATCGATCTTCCCACTTTCCGCACTTCGTCTTTAAACAGTTTCCGCAATGGTTCAACTAACTTGAATCGTAAATCTTTCGGTAAACCGCCGACGTTGTGGTGACTCTTAATTTTCACTGCTACCCGTTCCCCAGTTTTGGGATCGACGTTAGTATCAGCAGATTCGATTACGTCTGGGTAAAGTGTACCTTGGGCGAGGTAATCAAACGGGCCCAATTTTCTGGATTCTTCCTCAAATACTCTAATAAATTCGTGCCCGATGCGACGGCGTTTTTCTTCGGGATCGGTAATTCCGGCAATTGCTTCTAAAAAGCGATCGCGTGCGTTAACATACTCTACCGGAATGTGGAATTGTTCGTGGAACAATTTTACCAACCGTTCTGGCTCATATTTCCGCATAAAGCCTTGGTCGATAAACATACAAGTTAGCCGATCGCCGATCGCTCTGTGCAGCAAAAAAGCTAAGGTAGAAGAATCTACACCGCCAGAAAGCGCCAATAATACTCGTTTATCGCCAACTTTTGCCCGAATTTCCCGCACCGATTGTTCTACAAAAGCGGCAGTTGTCCAGGTTGGTTCACAGTCGCAAATGTGATAAACAAAGTTACGAATTAAAGCTAAACCGCAAACTGAGTGAACTACTTCCGGGTGAAATTGTACACCGTAGAGATGTTTCTCGTGATTGGCGATCGCCGCACAGGAAGTATTCGCTGTGTGTGCCAGAATTTCAAACCCTGGTGGTAAATTCGTGCAAGAATCCCCGTGACTCATCCACATTGTCGAACCATCTTCAACATTGGTCAACAAATCTGTGGGATCGTCAATAATTAAGGATGCTTTACCATACTCACCTCGTTCGGCGCGTTTAACTTCGCCACCGAGTTGCTGCACCATTAACTGCATTCCGTAGCAAACTCCCAAAATCGGAATGCCTAACTGCCAAATTCCTGTGTCACAATGGGGTGCGCCCGGATCATAAACTGAATTAGGCCCGCCGGAAAGAATGATTCCTTTGGGGTTGAGTTGTTTGAGTTGTTCGACGGTTGTCCGATAGGAAAGAACTTCGGAATAAACCTGAGTTTCCCGAATCCGACGCGCAATTAACTCGGAGTACTGAGAGCCAAAGTCTAAAATCACGATCATTTGGCGGTTCAGTTCACCCAAAGATTCGGTAGAAAGCGGTTGAGATGTCTGTACTGTCACTGAGTAAATCCAAAAAGTAAAGATAGAGAGAAAGTTTGTCTGCTTATATTTTTGTTAAAAATTGCTAAAAATGTATATAGTTTTTCCAAACTTGATCTATGAAAATTACATTCTTATCCATATTTTAGAGATATTCTTACCAATTTAACACAAGTGATTGAGTAGCTGAGTACCAATTTTACTTTTAACGATGATTTGGCGATGACGATCGAACAAAATTGAACCGACACTGACTTGCTGTTGAATCTGATTATAGATGTAAGTTTGGGAGCGATCGTCAATGGCTTGGGCAATGGAGTCATAAACCTGTTCTACCCAATTGCTGCCATTTTCGGCATCCAAAGCCCGGAGATAATTTAAAGCCGCATCCGCGGTTGATTCAGCAAAAATCCTTTGCAACAGAGGAGTCGGTAAACCAATCTTGGCACAATGCGCCGTAAAAATTTCTTGTCTCCCATCAGCAAGATAATGATGAGTGTGAAAAATTCCTCCCGCTAACTTCATCAGTTTACCGTGATAGCCAAACAGCAAAATTTCCCTCACCCCTTGTGTTCCAGCTTCTACGAGCATTGGCCCAAACCAGTTAGCGGTCTTAACTAGCCTTTGTGATGAAATTCCCAGCTTTTGTGCTAAGTGTAAACCATTTTCCCCAATGCAGAAGACGAGCAGGGGAGAGTCACAGAGTTGTTTGATTTTTTCTCGGAGTTCTTCGAGGGAGATGTCTAGTTGACTGGAGGCACTCAGCGGGTGAGAAATGCCGCTAGTACCGAGTAGGGAGAGTCCTTCGACGACTCCGAAAGCGGCGTTGGAAGTGCGATCGGCTAATTGTCTTCCTTCTGGCAAAATAATGGTAACAACTATTTTCTCCTCTGGTGTCAGCAACTGCGCCAAATTCCCCTGTAAAAGCTGGGTTGCATAAGCATAAATCGCCACCTTTCCCTCAGCCTCGACTATTCTCCCAATCCCTTCCCCCCCTTGCAAAGTAATCTGTTCTCCTGCTCCCTTGCTCAACTCAACCATTGCCCAAATCGGCGTGTTCCGAGTCATGTCGAGGTTATCTCCGGGATCACTGCGCGTAATGGCTAAGGCTGTAGTTTCGCTAATCCCGCTGACTTGTTCGATCGCAATTTCTACAGTTTCGGCAGGATTAATTAAATCTACCATTACTGATGGGATTGGTTGACGTTGTTTTAACCATTGCAAGGCTGCGATCGCACTCCCAGCCGCAAACACTGGTAAAGTATAGCCAGAACGGGGCTTGTCCTTAGTCATTTATCAATTACTACTTGAATATTTAGATTTTTAATTATAGTCATCTCTAATCGGATGGACAATTTTTGACACTCCTCAGCGTAAAGGCGTGGGGATTCTTCCTAAAATCAAACAAATGTAAAGTCGTCCTAAAAGGACGAGGTTTTAAACCCAAGTTTTCGATAAATTGTCCCTTTTACTAATCATTGTGATTTAAAACACAGGTTAATTGTGATTGAACAGCAACCTATAAAAGCTATTTTAGTTCACGCTATATAGTAAGAAGAGATAATAAAGTTGTTTTTTTACGAGGCATAAACTTTACCTTTGTTTCTTTGTTTGTATGTATTCACTGGAGATTCCCATGCCACCTCTCATGGACTTGATCCCCAACTTCTCTCACTTAGGCAACAGCTGGGAAGAAAAGCGCCCCCGTACTGTTGTTCTCAGACCTAATGGTTGTCTCGATAGTGTGAGCAGTCCAACTTTTACGAAAGCTCTCGAACAAGCTCTAGAGCTAACTACTGATACTGTAGTTATAGATCTTTTATGGGTAGATTTTGTGGAAGCTGAGGGAATTTCTTGCTTAATTGCAGGTTTGAAACAAGCCTCTGCTTTAGGTAAAAATCTCTCTTTGCGATTTATGGATGTAGCGACGCAAGCAGCAGTTCAAGCTGCGTACAATCGTCAGTGCGTCTAAAGTTTTTCTCCCATTAATAACCACTGAACCTGAGCTTTTTATTAGTAATTACAATCAGCCTCATCTACTTTGAAGTAGGTGAGGCTGATTGTTTATTGCAAGAAAAACGTTAGCATTACTTGATACTTGAGCTTTTCACTCGTGAATACTTAACCTAACATTCTAGAATTAGAGCTATTGTGGTTTGCCTAATCTGGTAAACCTGGTTAATATAGTTTTTGGTCAATAGCTCATCTTTGTGGTTATGCAGATAATGAGTAACAAAAAAATAGATGGAGATAGTTAATATGTTGAAGTCAAAAGGGAATACTCTAAAGTAGAAACCTATTTGGTTAAATAGGTTTTTACCAAAATACTGGTTGATCTCTCATTTAGGATATTTTTGCCCTGGCTCATCTATTTCTTGTTAACTTTTTAACCAAGGGATGATAGACAACTATCTGAAGATTGCACTTTTGTCTCGCCCGGTTAAACAATACTTATTCCTGTAGCGTGCTGTTTCGTAAGCAGCTTGATGTTTATTGTTCATTTATTACCAACCTGGGAGCCAATTCTACAGGATTTTATTTAACAAACGTGAGGAAATAAGTGGTTGCCTATTCCAATTTATCTACTCCAGTAGAGAGTGAAGTAATTACGGAGAGTATGATTGTACCGGAAACGGTATTAATACCAATTACTCCGGCTAAGTTGACCAAACCAGAAATTCGGACAAGTCTGAAAGCATCTACCTGCGATGGGATTTTTGCTGCAATCTTTTCCAGTATTACTAGTGGAGTTTTGTTGAGTAATTTGCTGCTACAATTGGGTGCTACTCCCGTAGAAATTGGGATGTTGTCTTCAGTTCCGATGGTAGTAAATTTACTGCAACCTGTGGGAGCATATATTTCTGGATTCAGTACTAGTCGCTACTGGTACGGATTTTGGGTGTATGGGATTGCTCGATCGCTCTGGTTAATTTTAGCGATCGCCATAGGCTTTTCCCAGGTAAGCAGTAATAGTAATTACAGTTTAGTACAACTGACACTGCTAATTGTTTTTGCGAGTAATTTATTAGGCGCATTTGGCTCGGCTTCTTGGTTCAGTTGGATGGCGAAGTTAGTTCCCGAAAAACTGCGCGGTAGATATTTTGGCATTCGCAATAGTGCGGCTAATTTGGTGACACTAATTGGTGTGCCGTTAATCAGTTTAATCATATCAGCTTGGCCGGGAGGAATGCTGCAAGGTTACAGTTTTCTCCTGTTTTTAGGTGTGATGGCTGGCTTGGTTAGTTTGGGGTGTCAGTTTTTTATGACTGATGTCAATCCGAAAGCTGAATTAATCACGGCAAATCAATCATTAGAAATAAAAGATAACCAATCTTTAATTGTCAGTCTGCGGTCTTTAGTTTCTCATAATTTTTCTAAGTTCTTACTTTACTTCGGTTTCTGGGCTTTTGCGGTTAATGTCGGCAATCCCTTTTTTAATCTTTACCTGTTGGATAACTTAGATATCAATGTGACTTGGGTAACAGTCTATAGCAGTTTATCGGCTGGTGCGAATTTATTGATGTTAGTTTTCTGGGGAAAGTTAGCAGATAAAATTGGCAATCGTCCACTGTTAATTTTGGTGGGGATTGTAGTGGCGTTAATGCCTTTACTATGGTTGGGAACTGGTTATAATCCGCTTTGTCTTTGGCTGGGATTTCCCTTGTTACATTTGTTGAGTGGGGGAGTTTGGGCGGCAATCGATCTATGCAGCAACAATATTCAAATGAGTGTAGCACCTGGTCGCAATCAAGCTACTTATTTTGCGATCGCTTCCGCAGTCGCCGGAATCTGTGGTGCTTTTGGGGCAACAGTAGGCGGTTTTCTAGCAGAACAACCAATTTTAGGCGGTTTACCTGGTTTATTCGTTCTAACTAGCGGATTGCGATTATTAGCTTTACTTCCCTTGGTGCTAGTTTGCGAACAGCGCAGTCACTCTTTAAAAGCAATGCTGCAAGGTTGGCGGATGCAGTCGAAAGTGGTTGGTTGAGAAAGGAAATTATCACCTAAAACCTAGATTTCTTTTTTCCTACCCGTTCCGCTGAGATGAACTACCCGACCATTACTAAAGTTGGGCGGTGGGTTTGGAGTTGCTTCATCTCCCAAACTTATTCAATATTTACTATGGTGTTGATTTAGACGACTTTCTAGGACGACCGCCTTTTTTTCCATTTTCTCTGGCAGCAACTGCTTTAGTAAGAGAGGTCTTTTTGCCACCTTTTCTTCCTAGTTCAGCCATCCAAGTTTTTGTTCCCAAAATTCCTGATACAAGCCCAGGAATGCTATAGTCAACATCCAAATCTTCCCAGTGAACACTATCGCCGCGTCCAGATAAATGAACGTTTTCTAATTCTTTAGGTGATGCTTCCCCCAACCCCTCAATTAACTTGGGACTTAACCCAAAATAATCACCATTTGTTAGTGTAATGACGATTTTATCTTCGGATTGGTTGTATACAACTGACTTAGCACGAGGTTCGACTAAAGATGCTTGAATCCAAGCATCTTTAGCTTTTGCTATTTGTGCGTCTATTTTCTCATCCGTCAGTTCCTCCATTGTCCATTTCTTTTTTGTCATGTATATTTCTCCATTTCTCTAGTAATAGATCTTGGTTATTAGCAATCAAGCGCAATGCTTCCTTTATGAATTTGGTTTCAATATTTGGATCAACCATTATAATCTCAGGAGCGTTTTCATTATCCCCTAAGTTTATTTTTATGTTCCCCTGATCCCAACTTTTTTTTCTTCCTACAAATACATGAACATGAGAAGGTTCATGGTCGTTGGGATATATATAGACATAAAGGTTGCGTTTCCGATCTTGCACTATAGACAAAACAATTGCCAACTGTTAGCATGAAATTATCTGATAATTTCATGCTAATCTTATGCTCAGTCTGAGTGACATTTATCCCCTCTCGGAGTTCCAACGGGGTGCAAAAGCTTTCCTGGCAAAACTTAAAGAAACTAAAGCACCCATAGTTCTAACGGTGAATGGTAAAGCTACTGCTGTTGTTCAAGATGCTGAAAGCTACCAGCAACTGCTCGATAAGATTGAGTTACTGGAGTCTATTGCGGGTATCCGCAAAAGTATAGAAGAATTTGAGCAAGGGAAAGGGATTCCTCTGAAGCAAGCATTTGCAGAACTTCGGGAAAAATATGGCTTACCAGATTGAAATATCTCCTACTGCGGTAGCTGATATAGAAAGCATTTTTCTTTGGATCAAGGAGGATTCACCGGAAAACGCTTATCGCTGGGTAAGAGGATGTTATGAAATTATGTTGACGCTGGAAAACTTTCCCAAGCGTTGTGCTTTGGCGATCGAAAGTGAGTATATGGGAATAGAGGTACGCCAACTTCTCTATAAAAAGCAATTCAATATTTTATTTACTGTTAGTGAAGCAGTGGAACAAGAGCAAGGAATTGTGCGTATTCATCGTGTGCGTCGTTCTTCTCAACAAGCACTTCAAAGTCTAGATCAACTCTTAGGTGATGAACCAGAAACTTAAACTGCGATCGCTCATCTCCCTATAAAAAAGTGATCGCATTTCCTATTTCCTTAAAGCGATCGCTAAAATCATTATTTGTAGACAGAAAACCGAGTCGAAGTGCGTCGCTGGCATTTATTGTGGTTAATTTCCCAGAAAACAGATTTGGTATTAGCTACCTGCTCTCACCCGCCCCTACAAACTCAAAACTCAAAACTCTCTCACTTCTGCTCTGGAGCCTTCTGCTTTCCTTACACTAGATGTAGTCCTATTGGAAATTCCACAGGCGAATGAACGAAGTTGATTATTTGCGAATTAGCTTAATTGATCGTTGCAATTTCCGTTGTCAGTACTGTATGCCAGAAGGTGCGGAACTCGATTATATTTTGCAGCAACAATTACTTAGCTACGAGGAACTGCTGACGCTGATTGAGGAAGTGTTCATCCCTGTAGGGTTTACTCGTTTCCGTTTGACTGGGGGTGAACCTTTGTTGCGTCCAAGGGTGGTGGAGTTGGTGGGTGCGATCGCATCTCTACCCCAAACTCAAGATTTATCAATGACAACCAACGGATTTTTACTCGCACGGCTGGCGCAAGACCTCTACAATGCGGGTTTGCGGCGAATTAATATTAGTTTGGATTCTCTCGATCCGAAAACTTTTGACAAAATTAGCGGTAATCGGGGACGTTCTCGTTGGGAACAAGTTTGGCTAGGGATTCAAGCTGCTTACCAAGTTGGTTTTAATCCCCTGAAACTTAATGTAGTGGTAATTCCAGGGGTAAATGACCAAGAGGTTTTAGATTTAGCGGCTTTGTCGATCGATCGGGAATGGCACGTCCGATTTATTGAATTTATGCCGATCGGGAATTCTGATTTGTTTGGCGATCGCGGTTGGGTCGTTTCCGAAGAATTGCGCCAACGCATTCGCTCACACTGGGGCTTGACAGAATCACAAGTCTGTGGTAACGGCCCTGCTGATGTATTTAAAATTCCCGGAGCCAAGGGAACGCTAGGATTTATCAGTCAGATGTCGGAATGTTTTTGCGATCGATGTAACCGGATGCGGCTTTCTGCTGATGGTTGGTTGCGCCCTTGTCTATTGAACGAAACCGGACAAATTGACTTAAAAACCGCCCTCCGCAATGGTGTCAACCCTGCTGAACTAAGAGAACGAGTCCGAGAATTACTAACGATTAAACCAGAGATTAACTTTAAAGAACGTAACTCTGGAACCACAGGTATTTACAGGCGCACTATGTCACAAATTGGCGGCTGAGACAATTTTAGATTTTAGATTTCAGATTTTAGATTTTAGATTTTAACCACAATCCAAAATCTAAAATCCCAAATCTAAAATCCTTAAGCTTGTCGTGAGTAGTACTCAACCACCAGTAGTTCGTTAATCTGTAGCGCTACCCATTCCCGCTCAACCACACCGTTAACTTTGCCAACCATCTTAGTTTTATCGAATTCTAGATGGCTCGGTAAGTTAGCTAAACCGGGATATTGCAGGTTTGCTTGCGCTAACTGACGAGAGTTGTCTCGATCTCTAACGCTGATTACTTCACCTGGTTTACAGCTGTAGCTGGCTATGGTAACTTTACGACCATTAACCGTAATGTGGCCGTGATTTACCATTTGGCGAGCCGCCGGGATGGTAGGAGCCAAACCCAAACGGAAAACAGTGTTGTCTAAACGCATTTCTAGTAATTGCAGCAACACTTGTCCCGTAGAACCAGTGGCGCGACGAGCTTTCCGCACATAACGCAGGAGTTGCCTCTCCGACACACCGTAGTTAAAGCGCAGTTTTTGTTTTTCTTCTAAACGAATCGCATACTCAGAGCGTTTCTTCCGGTTTGCACCATGTTGCCCTGGAGGATTGGTTTTTCTCGCTGACTTACGAGTTAAGCCGGGGAGGTCTCCCAGGCGACGAACTATTCTGAGGCGTGGGCCTCTGTATCGCGACATCTCGCTTCCTCTCTAATATCCAGATCAAATTTTACCCAGAATTTCTAGTATATAGTTAAATTAACCAATCGTTGTAGCTGGGCGATAATAAATTTTACCTTAGTTTAGGAACAAAAGGGAGATCTAGTTTCTGTTGATTTGAGTTTCTTTGCTGGGAGGCGAAAAAAGATTGTAAATTTCTCCCAGACTAACTATAGTTCTCTTTGATTCTAAGTTCCCTTATTTTTTTAGTAGAACTAGCATGAGAATGCTGTTTCGTTCTTTTGCCCCATCTTGGGCGACTCTGTTGTTGTTGACGGTTGCTATTCCCAGCCAATCTCTGGCGGTGGAATCGAATGCTTTTGATTATGATTTCAAGTCTTGTGGAGAAGAGTTGGCGCGTGCGGGTATTCCTGCATCGGTGGCAGCACAATCTTGTTCTGGCTCACTTTATCCGCGAGATTTAACCACTTGCGTTTTAACGATTTACAGACAAACGGATATTTCTCCTGGTGATGCGCTGACTACCTGTAGACAAGTCCGACGACCCCGCGATTTAGGCAATTGTGTGGTTAATATCAGTGTGAATACTACCGGGGGTGCTCCTGGCGCTATTTTAGATAATTGTCGCCGGAGTCTGTTACCAGTGCGTTTTGGTCGGTGTGTGGTTGGTTTAGTTCGGTCGTTAAATTTGGCGGTGGGTGGGGTGATGGCAGATTGTATTGATGGTAGCGATCGCCCTCAAAATTTCTACCCACCGGGAAATTATCCGTTGCAGCAAGCACCCCCGCAGCAACCATTGATTGTTCCACCACCAACTACTCCCCTACTACCACCATCTGATCCAATCAAAATTCCTCCATTGCCAAGTCCTCAGCTTTAATACCAATTTTTAATTTGTTGATTTTCCGTCTCCATACTTTGGGACGGCTTTTTATTAATTAGACAATAAGTAAGTGATATGTATCACTGTTTAGGGTTAATTTTCCTCACACTAAAAATTGTTTTCTCTCACAATTAATGATTTGCATTAATCACATTTAATTGCTCGTTTGAATCACTCTAAAGCTGATTGATTTAAACGATATTATTAAGTATTGAGTTCAAGTGCTGCTCATGCAAGTTCAACTCCTACCCAATGCTATTTCTGAGTTATACGCTCAAGTGAGTAATTCTGGAAAAGTTACTTTGGCAGATCGCTATGGATTAATGGCAGCAGTATTGGATGAATCTTTGGATGAGGAAGAAAGAATGGCTGTGAATCGGATTATTTATAGCATACACAAAAGAAAGTTAGTGATTGTAGATGAAATTTCGAGCATTTCTTAGGCAGTTGTTTGGTTTTCAGCCTTTCTAAAGCTCTAAATTGATGATGATTAATTTTACCTATATTCAGATATTTAAATAGCTACTTCCTAATCAGCTAATCCTATGACAAACTAAATATATACAATCTCTCTCCGCCTGTCTGACTAGTAACTGAGACAGGCTTTTTTAATGTTTAAAAGAATTTCAGTGGACAAATTAGTACACTTGTACTATAATAGGAGCGAGTTGAGTCATTAAGCCAACCTTTTCGAGGAATTGGCTAGTGAAAAATGTTGTAGAGCATGGATGCGGGTTTTTGCTTATGAATAAGCACTATATTCTCAATCTCAATCCTCACGCGAAGCAGGAGTGGGATCGTTGTACTTTGCGAGATCCGTTAACAGCTAAGCGCCCAGATTTGGCGAAATTGATTGCAGAAGCGGTGGGAGGAAAGCCAGGTTCTTATTTAGTTTCTGTGCAGATTGAAGTCGAAGTTTTGGATAAAGCAGGGTTGCCACAATCTGAGCAATTAACTCTTAGTTTGCCGGAAATTGCGGCTCATTCTCAACCGCAGGAATTAGTTGCTTAGTCAGTTGTTGTGGTTGATTTAATGTTTGATGTTTGCTGGCTATTGTTTCTGAGGATAAGTTTAAATGCTCAAGCTGAGTGATTATCCGGTGGCGATCGCTAGAACTGCCCAAGCGATCGCAGAATTAGATTATGAATTGTCTGCGTTACGTCAAGTAATTTCTGCTTTTGAATGCAAAGCAGATCTGATAGTTGGAACTGATGCTAACCTGAAAAATGACACGCAACGGAAAGCATGGAGATTTGAATTACTGCAAGTTAATCAAGAATACCAAAAAGCTCAGGAACTCTCAGCCAAATTAGCAACAGAAAAAACCAGTGCTGTTGCTCATTTAGAATATTTGAGAAATCAGTTTAGTGTCGTCAAACTAGAAGCGAAGTTAATGATTGCCCAACAACTTTCCGGTTTAGAAGCAAGAGAATTTGCAGGTTTTTAAATACTAATAAAGTTTCTCCTTTGGGTGGCGGTAGGGCTTTTTGTCCTACTTTTTTTTGCAGGTACAAAAGTAGAGACGTTGTATACAACGTCTCTACAATATGGGTAATCTCCTGCTAAACCTTAGTTTCCGAGAGGCGAAGTCCGCCGATATTTTGACAGAAGAAAGTGGCGTTATTTTCGGGCTTTCGGTTAATTAGTTCGATGATTTGTCCGGGAGAATTTCTTAAGAACCATTGGGAGAGTGTGTCACCAATTAGAGGTTCTAAAGATAGGGGTGTAAAGTCTTTTTCTTGCCAATTTAAAGCTGCTGTTTGTAAGTCTTCAACTTTAATGGCTACGTGATGAACAGCTGCTAATCCTCGTTCTTGGATAAAGCGATCGGTAAAGTCACCTTCTGCGTGTGGTGCTTGTAAAACAATTAAACCACCTGAAGGCATTAATATGGTTTCTAAATGTATCCACAGATCGGTAGTCAGGTGATAATTTTGGGGACAGAATTCTAAGGGAAAAATTCCTGGCCCTTCAACAATTTTGCCCTGGAATTTAGCCAAGGAGAGAGTGTAATTTTTCAAGGTTGTTAGGTCAGGAAAGGTAACAACTAAGTGGTCTACTTCTACGGCTTCGCCGTAAATTTCGGTGTTAAAAGACCACTGAGAAAAAAACTCTGGGGTGGCATAACTGGGTTTAAATTCCAGTAAGCCTGATGTTTCCCGAAATGGTGATTCCCAAGTAGGAAATTTTCCTTTGCTAGTCTCTACTTGTTTCATGGTTTCGCTAGTGTTTATTTGCCAAAAAATTAATCGAGTAAGTCTGGTTGTTCTTGTACAATTAGGTCGTAAAGTGGTTGAAAACTAAACCAACCCATGTGATGTGAACCTACTTGTTTGGCGGTTAAGCTGGCGTAGTTTGGTTCGATCGAGATTGGTTTACCAGCTGCTTCTGCCATTAGTTGTACTTGACAAGAACGCTCCATTGTGATAAACCACCAAGCTGCTTCGTCGATAGTATGACCTACGGTGAGGAGTCCGTGGTTGCGGAGGATGAGGGCTTTGCGATCGCCTAACGCCCCAGAAATTCGTCGCGCTTCCTCAATTTCCAGCACAACTCCCGTGTAGTCATCGAATAAACCGTGGTCCAAGTAAAAGGAACAAGCATCCTGAGTCAAAGGATCGAGGAGACGACCTAAGCTAGACCAAGCCTTGCCGTAGGTAGAATGGGCGTGGGCGGCAGCTACTACGTCAGGACGGGCGGCGTGAACTTGGGAGTGAATGGCAAAAGCGGCTTCGTTAACGGGTTTGTTACCTTCAATAACTTCGCCTTGGTGGTTGACTAAAATTAAGTCGCTGACGCGAATTAGCCGAAAGTGCATTCCAAAAGGGTTGACCCAAAAATGATTTGGGTTTTCCGGGTCACGGGCGGTAATGTGTCCGGCGATACCTTCACTAAAGCCGAATTTGGCGAATAGACGAAGGGCGGCAGCAAGACGTTGTTTGCGGTGGAGACGTTCGGCTGCAACTGATGTAAATGTAGGCGGTTGCGGAACAACTTTGGGAACTCTAACATTAACCATAAGTTTGCTTTTTTTGGGATAAGGTAGAGAGGTTTCATGAAACCTCTTTACTTAGTTTAACGAGGTATTTTTTATTTTTCCAATAGGGTGAAGTAGTAGTGAATTACCTATTGATTGAAATAAGGTAGATATTGGTAAACTGATTAACAATTAAAAAATTTGTCAGAATTAGAATTAGAGAAAGTTGTTATTTTCTTTGCACTACAGCAATTTGTTAATCAATTTCGGAAAATATCCACAACTATCGAAAGATATATTTTTAGTTTCAGCTACTACTTATGATGTCAACAAACAACTTACCTGAGATAGAAAAAGTGACAATTTTTGCTCCGGTAACTGTGCTAAATGCGATCGCAGCGTCTTATCATTTGTTACAAACTGCTTTTACTGGTAAGCCTACAGAACGCAACGATATCGGCTACCTTCGTGTAAAAAAAGCCACAATTAATACTGATCCACCGCAAAAAGTCGTTGTAGATGGGGAGGTGATTGGAACTACACCTGTGTTTGTGGAAGTGATTCCTCACAGTTTAATTGTGATGGTGCCGGAGAGCCAAGCTGCTGCACCTGTGGAAAAGTTGAATGGACTACCTGATTTAACTGTTGAGTCAAGGGAAGATAACAATTTGTCTAATAGTTACAGCGAGAGTCCAGAAAGCTGATACCCTAAATTTCAGCAGGGTATTTTGTGGAAGTTAAAGATTGAAAAAGCGTTCTAATTACAGGTTACTGATTCCATACATTGTTCCTGAGTGGAAAACGATCGCTCTAGCGTTAGTTTGCACTCTAGCATTTACCATATTTTGGCCGATTTTGGCGAATTTGGCTGGTCAGTTCGCGAGATATATTGGTCAGGGTAATTTGCAGGCGATCGCCCAACTTGCAGGTATTGGTGCGATAATTTTCCTAATTCGGGGAATAGTGCAGTATGGTCAAAATGCTTTAATGGCGAAAGCTGCATTAAAAATTTCTCTGAAATTACGCAGAGAAGTTTACGCTCATTTACAACACTTGAACTTAGATTTTTTTGAAACGGCAAAAACAGGCGATTTGTCTTATCGGTTAACTGAAGATATTGACCGAATAGGCGAAGTAATTAGTAAATTCTTTCATGAATTTATTCCTTGTATTTTGCAGTTAATTGTCGTTTTAGGCTACATGATTTGGTTAAATTGGCAGTTAACTTTAGCTGCTTTGATTGTAGCGCCTTTGATGGCAATTTTAATCACTTGGTTTGGGGAAAAAATGTTGAATTATTCCCGCCGCAGTCAAACCAGAATTTCTAATTTATCAGCTTTGCTGACAGAAGTTTTTAGCGGGATTCGTTTGGTGCAAGCTTTTTCGGCTCAAGATTATGAAAACAAACGATTTTTTCTAGAAGCAGAACAGCATAGAATTGCTCGATATAAATCGGAACAAATTCGGGCGTTACAGTTTTTCATTGTGGGATTTTTACAGGGAATTAGTGTACTAATTCTGTTTTTGTTGGGGGGTTGGCAAATTGCTCAAGGAAATTTAACTGGGCCCGGTTTTGTGAGTTATGTAACTGCTGTGGCATTGCTGATCGATCCGATATCTTTTAGTACTACTAATTACAATCAATTTAAGCAAACGGAAGCATCGGTTGAGCGAATTTTTGAACTGATGGCAATTCAACCATCAATTGTGGAAAATCAAGAAGCTATTAAGTTATTTTCTACTCTTGGTAAGGTGGAATATCAGGATGTTGCTTTTGCATATCTGGCAGATAAACCAGTTTTACAAAATCTTAGTTTAACTGCTAAACCGGGGGAAATGATTGCTTTAGTGGGAACTTCTGGTGCGGGAAAAACTACTTTGGTAAATTTGCTGTTGCGGTTTTACGATCCCCAAGGAGGAAGGATTTCAATTGATACCATTGATATCCAAAAGGTAACGTTAAAAAGTTTGCGTCGCCAAATAGGATTAGTTCCTCAAGATGTGGTTTTATTTTCGGGAACTGTTGCGGAAAATATTGCTTATGGACATAGTGAATTTGATATGAATGCGGTGAAAAAAGCTGCAGAAGTTGCTAATGCTCATGAGTTTATTGTTAAGTTACCACAAGGTTATCAAACTTGGGTAGGGGAAAGAGGTGTGAATTTATCGGGGGGACAAAGACAGAGAATTGCGATCGCACGCGCCGTATTTAATAATCCCAGAATTCTAATTTTGGATGAAGCAACTTCCGCTTTAGATTCCGAGTCAGAAGCTTTGGTACAGGAAGCTTTGGAAAGAGTAATGCGCGATCGAACTGTCTTTGTCATCGCTCACAGATTAGCCACTGTGCGTCGTGCAACCAGAATTTTAGTATTAGAAAATGGGGGAATTATCGAATCAGGAACTCACGAAGAATTAGTCAAAAAAGGTGGACGTTATGCAGGTTTTTATGCCCAACAATTCCAGTAGTTAACTCACTACAAAGATAGCTTGCAGAAGCCTTATTTCCTGTAAACTTCTGCCTTTTTCTACTAGTTTCTACCCATCGATAGATAGACAAAGCAGACTCTACTGATTAAAGTCTATTGTATAGCAATTCTCTTTGACAAAACCTAGAGTTGATCAATCAAATAGGACTGCGACAACAAATAATTTGGTCACAAACCGAACTAAAAAACATTACTATGGTAGCCACTCCTCCCCCTAAATCTACTTCTGAACAGTACGAAGTAACCGATCCAGCTGAGAAAGTTCAAGAATTAGTAACTGAACCTAAACAAGACACAGAAATTGATTTAGAGTTTCTTTATACGCGAGATATTGAGTTTCGCCAAGAGACAATTTATTTTTTAGTTGTAGACCGTTTTTTTGATGGAGATCCTGCAAATAGCGAAGGGCCAAATCCCGAATTATACGACCCAGAAGCGAAAGATTGGGGTAAGTATTGGGGTGGAGATTTGCAAGGAGTTATTGACAAACTCGATTATTTAAAAAACTTGGGAGTTACAGCTATTTGGTTAACTCCTTTATTTGAACAAGTAGAAGATTTGTTTGTCGAACAAGCAGCAATTCACGGTTATTGGACGAAAGATTTTAAACGTTTAAATCCCCGGTTTATTGGTGCAGATGAAAATCCGTCGCTGAACCAAACTCAGGAAAGTCGAGATACAGTTTTCGATCGCCTAATCACCGAAATGCACCAGCGAAACATGAAGTTAATTCTGGACATTGTTTGCAATCACAGTAACCCAGACTTTAGCGGTAAAAAAGGCGAACTCTACGACGATGGAGTAAAAATTGCTGACTTTAACGATGATAAAAATAACTGGTATCACCACTATGGGCCAGTTACTAATTGGGAAGATGAATGGCAAGTGCAAAACTGCGAACTTTCCGGTTTAGCTACTTTCAATGAGAACAATATTGAGTATCGAAATTATATTAAATCTGCGATCGAACAGTGGTTAGACCGAGGTGTTGATGCTTTGCGAGTTGACACTGTGAAACACATGGCGATCTGGTTTTGGCAAGAATTTAATGCCGATATTCAAAGACATAGACCAGATGTTTTCATTTTTGGGGAATGGATTTATAGTAGTCCTTTTGATGAGCGATCGGTAGAATTTGCCAATGAATCAGGAATGTCAATTCTTGACTTTGGACTTTGTGTTGCCATTCGCCAAGCTTTAGGCAAAGGTGCAGAGGGAGGATTTCATGAAATAGAGAATATTTTTGACCTAGATCATCGATACAAAAGTGCCAATGAATTGATAACATTTATTGATAATCACGATATGCCACGTTTCCAAAGTCTCAATTCCGATCCTGAGATGTTAAAAGTGGCAATTTCTTTAATTATGACCTGTCGCGGTATTCCTTGCATTTATTACGGTACAGAACAATATTTGCATGATGATACTAATGGCGGTAACGATCCCTATAATCGCCCGATGATGAATAATTGGGATAGCGACACAGAAATTTATCGCTATATGCGCTTACTTTCTGGTTTGCGACGGTTAAATCCGGCGGTTTCAATGGGTGGACAATGGCAAAGATTTATCACGCCTGATGTATATTGTTATGTGCGAAAATATCGCGATTCAATTTGTTTTGTTGCTTTAAATCGTGGCGCAGCAACCACAGTTCCCGAAGTGCTGACAGACTTACCTGAAGGTGAACATACTTGTGCTGTCACTCGTCGTAAATTCCAAGTTGTAGATGGGAAATTAATTGATTTACCCTTAGAAACACGAGATGTAATTGTAATTAGTCACGTTGGCGAAAGAGTGAAAGCACAAACAATTGTTCGCGCCCAACTTAACGGCGTAAATACTCAACCGGGCGAGATAATTGCTGTTATTGGAGATTGTCCAGAGTTAGGTAATTGGGATATTGCTAAAGCTTTTCCTTTGGAATATATCAATACTAATACTTGGTTTGGTGAAATTCCTTTCGATGAAAGTGCTGGCAAATTGATTAGTTATAAGTATGTTTTGTTGCGCGAAGGTCAATCTCCTTTGCGGGAAAATTTAGTTTGTCGCCGTTGGGTAGTTGCTAGCGAAGGTACTGTGAAATGGCGTGATATGTGGGCTAGTGGTAGGGAGTCTTAGGGAATAGGAATGACAGGCAAGATGCCTGTCCTACAAGATACAAGATAGTAGCCTGCGAATTGATTCGCAGGCGGATTTGTGGATTGGTGCAAAATCTCAGTAAAATGGGTAAATAATTGTGTTTTAAAAGTTTGTCTATAAAAGTATCATGATTTCTCTAAAAGGCGATCGCCCAAATCTATACGAAACAGATTACCTCCAATGGATAGAAACCACTGTTAAAAAATTGCGGTTTGGAGACTATACCAATGTAGATTGGGAAAATCTGATTGAGGAAATTGAGGACATGGGGAGGAGTGAAAGGAGGAGTTTAAAAAGTAATTTAATTGTGGTTTTGGTTCACTTACTC
>JBAVZX010001215.1:0-5091 GCA_049589015.1 Phormidium sp.
TAGAAAGGTATAAACTGGGTGAAGAATTTCCCCAAATTGCTGAAAGTTCTAGGGAGTGTAATTTTTGCCAGTTTGCCGTGAGATGTGAACGAAGTTTAGAAAATCAAGAAGCAGCAATAAATCAAGAGAAAATTCTGGGTTTGGCTAATATTGAAGAAGTTCCGCTGGATTTTATTTCAGTAGAGATATAAGTTGACATTTGCAGGTTGGCTATTTAAACTATTCATCACAAAAGGCAGCCAGTCCTTTGTCAGTAGCGCATCAGCACCAGATTTTTTGCCTAAATTCTGTTTCGTTATCCAGTCTTGAATGCTAAATGGATGAGTGATTTTCGATCGCACTATCAGATTCCAGATCTGAGAAACTAAATCATCAAGGTTAATTGGTTTTAGTAAATATGCCTCAACTTCTGCCTTCAGATATTCGGTAACAGTCCTTGTGGGATAGGTTGAAGTAACAAGGATGGGAATAGAGATGTTATTGGCTAGTGCCATGCACTTCAATTTTTGAATCAATAGATCAATGCTCTCGCCCAGGAATACCATTTCCGTAATCAAAACATCCGGGAGTAGCCAATCAAGAAACTTTAATGCTTCTTTAATTGAGCCAGCGATCGTCACATTTGCACCCAAGTCTTCGAGTAAAAAAGTATACATATCTCTGGTATCGAGATCGTTATCCACAACGAGGATTTGCACATCTTTGAGTATCCCAATTTTGGCTGAATGACTTTTAACCATGTTCATATCAAGAACCTCCTTTAGAATATCAAGTGCAAAATGAAACGGGTAAACTTAGCTAATCCAAAGAACTGATCCCACCGGGCAAGTCAACAGATAATACCAGAGGAATATAAAGAAACAATGAGCGAGAAGTTAAACTATTAGTAATCTGACAAATGAATGTTTGATTTCTCGAATGATTTGATGAAATACGATACAAAACTTATCAGAGACTCAACCATTGATTTAGAGGCACTTGGGGCTAGAAACAGAGAATAGCAAATTTTTAAGGCTTCCTCGTTCATCAATCATGACAGGCTAGTGTTTGATTTCGTGATTGATTTGATTAAGTTCGCCAAAGATTCACGGACAGTTCTTTTTGTAGTGAAGAAGCAATCACAAAATTATACACAATTAGTAGGGTGCGTCAGATACTCAAATTCTGATGCGATCGCGCAGATTTATGGTCTGACGCACCCTACAATTACAAGTCAATGCCATTCTCTCTCTTCAAGTTCTTTCTGAGGCAGCAATAAAGTGGCTTCAATTTCTTGGCGAATCGTCGCTGTCACTTCACAATTACTATTTAAGCAATCGAGTAGGAGTTGATTGGCATCGTAGTAGCGTTGCAGGACTTGTTGTTGCTCAGGGCTAAATTCCCAGGAATGGCTAGTATTTCGATAGTTGACGATCGTCTGCCTTAACTGTTCCACCCAGGCGGGATAGTGTGTTTGCCACCAGTTCTGAAAACTTTCCCGGCTTTGAGAAGAAGGTGGGAGTTCCTCCCGGAGTTGTTGCAAGGACTTATAAAATCCGGCATCGAGAACGATCGCCAGAATGTTAGTGAGAGCCTCACTACAAGCATTAGTATGGGCAAACTCTGGACTGCGCTCGATCGCAAACTCCAACAGCAAGTTATCCAACGCCGTATCTAAAAGCATTCCCTGGTCGAGACTGTTGGCTAAAGTAAATTGAGCAGCTGTGCGAGGTGACTGGGCGAGGGCAAGGTAAAAAGCTCTTGTTGTGGCAATTTTTGGTTCAGTTGGAATCGTCTGAGATTTCTGGCTTGCCCAGAGCAAAAACTCTTGTAAATAAGAGTCTTGAGCGACTAAAGCATCAATTTGTTGCTTCATTAACTGCACCAGAGAGTCTGCACTTCGCAGCATGGCAACCGTCAACAGAAATACTTCCCGCCAGTGAGGATCTGTAATGTGGCTAACCAATCCGCCCAAAGCTTGCTCTAATCCCTGAAGATTATGGCTGGCAACGATTTGGCGTGCTGTGAAGTATTCTTGAAACACTAAATAGGAGAAAGAGAAGATTCCCCGTGCTCGTTCGGTGAGTAGCCCATGTTGGGTTTCGATCTCTTTGAGAACCTCTTCACTTTTAACTTGTAGTTCCTCTGGTTCTAAGTTCATGTCGGGCAGATTCCGCAGATAATCGCCAATATATTGCTCCACAATGCGTTGCTCGAAAAAATACTGCCCTTGCTCAAAGGTGACTGCGGCAAGTTGACTCAACAACCTGAGCTTTTGAGGTACTAAAAAATTTCGGTAAACAGTATCGCGTTCTACGCCTCTGGCTTCGTCCCATTTGCCCAGAAGCAAATCCAGCCCTTGTTTATAAAAGTCTGTTCGCTTGGTGGGAAATTTATCTTGACCATGAAACACCCAGCAAGCAAGATGCAGAAATAGAGGCGTAACAATTAGTTTCCGAAACTGCCAATTTTCCGGTAAGTCTAACTTTTCGATAAACTCAACGGACTGCGCTTGCCCAGATTCACGGTTGGTTTTAGTGAATGCGACGAACCATTTTTGGGCGAAAGCGACGATTTGAGCTTGGCTAAATGGCGCAATTTCCACATCGGTAAAGCCTCGCAGTTGAAGCTTTCGCGCTGCGGTGCGACAAGTGGCGACAAACCGATTTTTGTGATATTTGTCCGAGAATTTGCGAATTTCTCTTAAAACTGCGGTGCTGTCTTGGCTGAGTACTTCATCCATCCCATCCAGCAACAGCAGGACTCTACCAGCTTGCAGCAAGGCTTCAATCACAGAGGGGTTGAAAATTCCAGAGGTGAGAAAAGCGTCACGAATGTAATTTAACAAGCTAAAGTTGCCGCTATTCCTAGATTCTTCGGCAAAATCTCTCAGGGTGATGAAGATGGGCACTTGATTGGCGGCAAACTCGCCTTGGTTACAGGCAATGGCTAGATGTTGCAAAAAGGTGGTTTTGCCAACTCCTGCTTTACCCAGTACTCTGAGCTTGGAGTAGGTTTCCACTGCTTGCATCCCCGGTATTTGTTTTTCGTCAATCTCTCCTAAACCAATGCGATCGAATTCGGCTGGCCCGAAATTTCTTAGGTTATTGATATCCAGCGACTTTTGGCTGGCAATTTCTTCCAAAATATTGACATCTATATATATGTCATCAATGTTGACTGGATGACTAACGTCTAATAGTTGTAAGATGCCGCACTGGTCTTGAATTTTGTCCCGGCGTTGCTGGCACACCTGTTGGACTAAGGCATCAATATCCTGAATGGGAGTCTTAGCAACCTCTCCAGGTTCAGAGAATTCGGCTGGAGGATCGATCGCAATCTCCCGCCAATCTAAGTCTAATATGGAACAAATTTCCTGAAAAACTTGCCGCTCAACGGGTTGTCCGGTAAAAAATCGCCAAATTGGTTGTCTAGTCTTTAAGTTTACTTCCGCTGCCAAGTTTTCTTGCGTCCACCCTTTAAGGGCAAAAGCTCGTTTCGCCTGTTGAATTCCGGTGGGTGATGCTTGCAGCGATCTTTTTGCCAAAAGACAAACCTCCTTGTAATAAAATAGAAAACCTCGCTTCTGGCGGAAAGAGATTCAATTACACAATTTAAAAATTTCTAGGAAGCCAGATAAAATAAAGATTATGTCTAAATTATGTCGATAAAATAAAGATTATGTCTAAATCTAACGCTACTGAATCAGAAAATCTCCCTTTGATCGTCCTAGTTGATGGTCACTCGTTAGCCTTCCGTTCTTTCTATGCTTTTGCTAAAGGAAGAGATGGCGGTTTAAAAACAAAAACTGGGATTCCGACTAGTGCTTGTTTTGGTTTCCTCAAGTCACTTTTAGCGGTGATTGAGTCACAGAAACCTCAAGGTATGGCGATCGCTTTTGACTTAGGTTTGCCAACTTTCCGCCATGAGGCAGATGACACTTACAAGGCCGATCGCCAGGAAACACCAGAAGATTTTATCACTGATTTAAAGAATCTCCACGATTTATTAGATGCTTTTAATTTACCAATTCTCACCGCGCCGGGATATGAAGCGGATGATGTTTTAGGAACTTTAGCAGAAAAGGCGAGTGCGGCGGGGTATCGGGTAAAAATTTTGACAGGCGATCGAGATTTATTCCAATTAGTTGATACTAAAAAAGGCATTAGCGTTCTCTATTTAGGCAATAATTTCCTACAACGAGGAAGCACTACTGGACTAACAGAATTTGACCCCGAAGCAGTCAAAGAAAAAATGGGAATTCTCCCAGAACAAGTAGTAGATTACAAAGCTTTATGTGGCGATGCTTCTGATAACATTCCCGGTGTCAAAGGTATCGGTGATAAAACCGCAGTTAAGTTACTTTCGGAGTACGGTTCTTTAGAGAATGTTTACGCTAATTTAGAGCAAATTAAAGGTGCAAATAAAACTAAATTAGAGACTGGAAAAGATGCCGCTTATCATTCCCAACATTTAGCTAAAATAGTTGTCGATGTTCCTTTAGAAATTAAATTAGAAGATTGTCAACTAGCAGGTTTTGACAGTTCAGCTTTAGAACCGCTTTTAGAGAAATTAGAGTTTAAATCTTACTTAGGAAAAGTCAAACAGCTACAGCAAGCATTTGGCGGTGTAGTTGCGGAAGAAAAACCAGAATTCCTTACAGAAACCTTACCAATTAACTCGGTAGAACTTCCCGACGAATCAGCAGAATTAGACTTTTACACTTATGAAGAAACCCTAGCTGCACAAAAACAATCAGCTTCACCTGTGACAATTCAAATTATTGATACTTCAGCGAAACTCACTGCATTAGTAAAACAGTTAAAAACCTGTACCAAAGTCACAGTTGCTTGGGATACAGAAACCAGCGGTTTAGATCCTTTGTGTGCGGAATTGGTAGGAATTGGTTGTTGTTGGGGAACTAATTCTGAGGAAGTTGCTTATATTCCGATTAATCACACATCAGGGGAAAATTTAGAGAAACAAAAGGTTTTAGAAGCTTTACGTCCGATTTTAGAAAGTGATAAATATCCGAAAGTTTTTCAGAATGCGAAGTTCGATCGCTTAATCTTCCGTTCTCAAGGAATTAACCTCGCTGGCGTTGTCTTCGAT
>JBAVZX010001216.1:0-5691 GCA_049589015.1 Phormidium sp.
GTTCCAAACAAAGCGACAACAGCCAAAGTTTTTAATTAGGGCTATTTGCTGTTCTTTATTTGGGTATATTCTTACCTTTAAAGCTGTTAACATCACTCTATTAATCAGGGAATTAGTAATAGTATAGTCTGGAAAAATGTCAGCGTCAAACTATATTGATTCGCTGCGCTCAATCTGAGTTTTTGGTCACAATTCATCTCCCGTCAAACTGCGTTGTGACGGGAGTCTTCTTGCTTCATTGAGATAAATTTATATTCCCGCCTAGTTCCTAGAAAAAATTTTGAATCTATGGCGGGAAAATGCTTGGCAAATTGGTGAAAGAAAGTGGAATAGTTAATTAAGTTTTAACTAAAATTTACTAGTTATTCCACCGGGATTACCAGAAATTCCGCCAGTTTTTCCTAAACCACCAGGGCCAGCTTCTTTGAGGAATCCGCTGTAGGCTTCCATGCCATGTTCGCCAATATCTAAACCGACGATTTCTTCTTCGGGAGTAACACGAATGCCCAAGGTGGATTTCAGTGCTAACCAGAAGATTGTACTGATCAGGACGGTTATGCCTCCTACGGAGAGAATTCCGACTACTTGAGGAATAACTTGTGTGAATCCACCACCGAGTAATAAACCTTTAGCGGGGCCTGCACTGTACCAAGAGTAAACGCCGGGGCCAACGGAGAACAGACCAACTGCGAGAGTTCCCCAAATGCCGCAAACGAGGTGAACTGAAGTTGCACCTACTGGGTCGTCTATTTTTAAGCGATCGAAGAAGGTAACTGCAAAGACAACAATTACCCCAGCTACTAAGCCAATAATGAAGGCGCTACCCATGTTTACCCAAGCGCAGGAGGCTGTGATTCCAACTAAGCCAGCCAAGATGCCGTTGATGATCATGGAGAGGTCTGGCTTACCAAGGTAAAGCCAAGCGGTAATAGTGGCGGCAATTCCACCGACGGCACCAGCCATGTTGGTGGTGAGGGCGATGTGCGCGATCGCTCTACCATCAGCAGCCATTGTGGAACCTGGGTTAAATCCAAACCAACCCAACCACAAAATTAAGCATCCCAAGGTAGCAATACTCATATTGTGACCGGGTAAAGCCACAGTTCCGCCACTTTGATATCTGCCGATCCGAGGCCCTAAAAATGCTGCACCCATCAGTGCTGCCCAACCCCCAACGGAGTGAACTACTGTTGAACCAGCAAAGTCAAAGAAACCCATGTCTGCTAACCAGCCACCGCCCCAAATCCAGTGTCCGGTAATCGGGTAAGCAATACCGACGAGCAAAACACTAAAGATTAAGAAGTCAAGGAATTTAATTCTTTCCGCCACAGCCCCAGAAACAATAGTGGCTGCGGTTCCAGCGAATACTAATTGGAACAAGAACTTGGCTTCTAAGGGTACACCTGTCCAGTTCAAAGCACCGAAAATGCCTTTGTAAGCGTCTCCTGTGGCGGGACTGTTATCTTGCCCATTGAGGAACATTCCTCCTAGTCCACCGATGAAGTCGTTGCCATCAGCAAACATTAAGCTAAAACCAATTACCCAGAACGCCAGGGTAGAAAGAGCAAATACGATCAGGTTTTTCGCTAAAACGTTAACGGCGTTTTTCTCCCGACAGAAGCCAGTTTCTAACATACAGAAACCAGCATTCATGAAGAAGACTAAAAAGGCGGCAATTACTACCCACAAGGTATCTAATGCTACCTTTAACTCGGCGGTTGTTGGCCCTGCCGCTGCTGTCGCTGCACTAGCTGCTGCTGGGTCAGCAGGTGTCGCTGGTACGGGGACTGGTGTTAGTACAGGTGACGGAACGGCTGTGCCATCCTGTGTAGTTTTGCCTTCTAATGATGAAGGCGTTGGTGTAGCTTCTTGGACAATGCCCTCTTGTAAAGGTGCGGTGGTGGGGGTGGCATCTTGGGCGATCGCCATGTAACCCCACGACAACACAATCATTAAAGCTAAAGGAATACAAGCTTGCCAACTTGGAGACAACCTCTTCACTCTCGCTGGCAATTTCTGCAAAAATTTCACACTTAATACTTGGTCGAGCAATCTATTTGCAAATGGTCTTCTAGCTTTTGTTCTCGACCTCTTCTTTCTGAGGACTAATTTAGGCATGATTTAAGGGCTATTCTTCCGATGTGTAAAACGTCTCAGGGTTTTTTTGACTAATTGTTTGGTGATTGTAACTTGAAGGGGAGCAGTTTTAGAGATATTTTTTCCCCAATTTTACTTAGATCCACTATGCTTTTCGCGTTTCAAATCTGACTATAGTCAAACTTTTTGTTTAATAATTCTGTAACAAATTATACGTTTTTTCAAGGCAGAGGGGCCTTTTTTTCCTTATGCCTTCTGCCTTTTTGCAACCTAATGTGTTTCTTGCAAATATTGCTGATAACCAAGGGTATCTAGCTTTGTTTGCTTATTAAGTACAGATTGTGACAGATTTTCGCGATATTCTACTACTTTTAGTTGCAATTCTGGCTGATAAGTCGCTAAAATTTGCACTGCTAATAGTCCAGCATTGGTGGCGTTGCCAATAGCAACGGTGGCTACAGGAATTCCGGCTGGCATTTGCACAATGGAATAAAGCGAGTCAACGCCTTGGAGGTGACGACTGGGTACAGGTACGCCAATTACTGGCAAAGGAGTTAGGGAGGCTACCATTCCGGGCAAGTGAGCCGCGCCGCCAGCACCAGCGATAATAACTTTTAAGCCACGCTGGACAGCTGTTTGGGCATAATTTACCATGCGTTCGGGGGTGCGATGGGCGGAGACGATGGCAACTTCACAGTTGATGCTGAATGCTTCACAAATGGCGATCGCTCCCTGCATAGTAGGTAAGTCAGAATCGCTGCCCATGATAATACCAACTAATGGTTGGTCATTGGTCATTGTACAAAAGTTCGACAGGTCAAAAGGTCATTAGTTATTCTGACAGAGGATGCAGCAAAAAAAACAGATGATTTTTCCGGTGCAGATTATTAACGTTAGATTTCCAGGGTACAAAGGTTTACAAAAAATCTTGCTCGACTCCCAAGGCAAAATTGCCAAAATTCAGCAAATGGGTACTGTTAATCCCACAAGTTCAGCAGTAAATCAACAGATTGTAGATGTTGCGGGTGATTGGGTTTCTTTAGGTGGTGTTGATTTACAAATTAATGGGGCGCTTGGTTTAGCGTTTCCTGAATTAAATTTAGATAATTCCGACAAACTTCCGGTAATTTGTGATTTTTTGTGGCAGCAAGGAGTTGATAGTTTCTTACCAACTTTGGTGACTACTTCTCTGGAAAATTTTCACCGGAGTTTAGCGATTTTTGCTGATTTTGTCAGTTCCCAATCTGAAAATAAACCGACAGCTAAAGTTTTGGGTGTTCATTTAGAAGGGCCTTTTTTAAATCCCGAAAAACGCGGGGCGCATCCAGAGGAGTATCTTTTGCCTTTAACTGTTGATAATCTAAAGCGAGTTTTGGGCGACTACGCAAGTGTGGTGAAAGTGATTACTTTAGCACCGGAATTAGATCCAACTAATGAAGTAATTTCTTATTTAAAAGACTTGGGAATTATCATTAGTTTAGGGCATTCTCAAGCGACTTTTAACCAGGCAGAAATGGCTTTTAAATTGGGCGCTTCAATGGTGACTCATGCTTTTAACGCTATGCCCGGTTTACATCATCGGGAATCAGGGTTATTAGGGGCAGCAATTGTTAATTCTCATGTAAAATGTGGCTTAATTGCTGATGGACAGCACGTTTCTCTAGCCATGATGCAAATATTGCTTCTTGCTAGTCATTATGAAAAGGGGATTTTTTTAGTTAGTGATGCACTTTCGCCTTTAGGTTTACCTGATGGCATTTATCCTTGGGATGTCAGAGAAATTGAAGTTGAAAATGGTGTTGCTAAGTTACCAGATGGTACTCTTGCTGGCACTACTTTACCGTTATTAGCTGGGGTACAAAATTTGGTGAAGTGGGGAATTTGCGATCGGGAAAAGGCGATCGCATTAGCCACCGTTTCTCCCCGCAAAGCTATGGGAATTAAAGGGATAATTGGGCAATATGGTTATCAATTATTGCGCTGGCAAAGTAGTCAATTACCAACAACTAACGAAACAACTCTTTTAAGTTGGCAAAGACTCTTAACCTAACTCTAAAGTTGTAACTCCAAAAACCCGTGAAATATCAAAGTCAGGTAGGCCACGGGTGTACATTCTCACGCATTCAAATACTGGCTGCATACTATACTTTTGCGCTAGGGAAATAGCTGGGGAATTAGCATCAGGTGTATCCAGAAAAACTGGATAATTTTGGGCATTGTTAATCAAAGCGAGAAATAGAGATTCAGCTATTTCTAAATCCTCAGCAAATAAAGGCCCAATTTTAAACCCATTGCGGCATTTTCTGATTACTCCATAACCAGATAAATTGTCATCTTTAAGGAATCCAAAAGCAGCATTTTCGGGTTGATTAATCCATTTGTTCAGGAATTTAGGGCGAGGAGTAGGGAAACATTGGCGATCGTAATTAAGTAGTTTTTCTATTGCTACATCGGATAAAGGTAAAATACTTTTGTTAGGATTTGTAGCCATTCCTAGACCTGCATAACGTATATGACGATAAGCTGGTTGAAACCTAAATTTGCGATAGTTATCTACTTGTGCTAAAACTCCATCAAGAGCAATATTTCTGTCTCCTAATAATTGCAAACCCCCATTCCAAGTTTTTAACCCAAAACCTTGACCTCGCCAATTTGGTTTAACAATATACAAACCAATAAAAGCAAATGTTTCATCATATCTAACAGCAGAAATACTACTAATAGCTTCGCCATTAATTTCACCAATTAAAAAGCCACCTGGATCGGCGGCATAAAATGCTTCTGCATCTCCTATTCCTGGGTTCCAACCTTCTGTTGCTGCCCATTCTAAAGCTAATTCTAAATCAGCAAGAGTCATCGGGCGAATTTTCAATTCACTGTGGTTCATAAGTGCCATAATTTTTACCTGTTTTTGATTAACTGTTAACGAAGATTTTATATTGCTGTTTTTACTCACCAGAATTATGCTAAATTAATTCCTGGCAACTTGTTAGGCAAACCCAAATTCATGAACGCAGCTGACGACAAAACTATTGTTCAGGACTACTTTAATTCTACTGGCTTTGACAGATGGCAACGCATTTACGGAGATGGAGAAGTTAATAAAGTCCAACTGGACATTCGCAACGGACACCAGCAAACTGTAGATACGGTAATTAGCTGGCTAAAAGCAGATGATAATTTAGCAGATTTATCGATCTGCGATGCTGGTTGTGGTGTGGGTAGCCTCAGCATTCCCTTAGCAGAAGGTGGTGCTAAAGTTTATGCTAGCGATATTTCCGAAAAAATGGTGGGAGAAGCCAAAGATAGAGCGCAAGAAGTTCTAGGCAATAATCATAATCTCACTTTTGCTGTTCAGGATTTGGAATCATTAAGCGGCAAATTTCACACGGTAATTTGCCTGGATGTATTAATTCATTATCCTCAAGAAAAAGCTGCTGAAATGATTAATCATCTCAGTTCTTTATCAGAATCACGCTTAATAATTAGCTTTGCACCAAACACTCTTTGTCTAAGTTTGTTGAAGAAAATTGGTAGCTTTTTTCCTGGGCCTAGCAAAACTACTCGCGCTTATTTGCACCGGGAAGTTGAGAT
>JBAVZX010001217.1:0-8852 GCA_049589015.1 Phormidium sp.
GATTTCTCCTGAGCAAAAGTTCAAAAGTTAAGGGTTTACTTTGAGCCAGCTTGATAACTTGCATCAAGTTGGTAGCTGTTTGAATGCCTTCCAGTTTTTTGTACCGTTCATTCGGTATAGTCATACTGTACCGAACGTTCTATATAATGTCAATAGTTAATTTCTAATTTTTGAGTCATGCCAAAAGAAACCTATATTCCTTGCTTGTTGGGGTTGTTTCGTCAGTACGGTTACGATGGTGCTACGCTGTCCAAGATTTCCGAAGCGACTGGATTGGGGAAAGCTAGTCTGTACCATCACTTTCCCGGTGGGAAGGATCAGATGGTCGAGACAGTTTTGGATTATCTGGAAAAATGGTTGGGAGAGAATATTCTGCCTGCTTTGGAGAGTGAAGGGGATGCGGTGACAAGGTTGGGGCGAATGTGCGATCGCTTGAACGAACTCTATCACGGAGGAGAACAACCTTGTATGTTTGCCATTTTGTTGTCCGGTTCAGCCAGAGATGTGTTTCACGCTAAAGTAAAGGCACTGTTTCAGGGTTGGATTGATGCGATCGCAAATGTGTTAATCGAGTCAGGTATGGATGCCCAACTTGCCAAACAGCGGGGAGAAGATGCCGCAATAGCAATTCAAGGTTCGCTGATTTTATCGCAAGCATTAGACGATACATCCGTGTTTGGGCGGACAATTGAGGAATTACCAACTACACTTTGTCGATAGACAAATATGAGTGGAGAAAGAAGACTATCAAATTTAATCAAAGGAATGAAACCGCAGTTACAAGCTGGTGAATATGTATTTTGTACTCTACCTGACAATCAAATCCCAAAAGATGTACAACCAATAGGCATTTTTCGGGAAGCAGAAGGTACAACATTAATTATCAGCAAACAGGAGGCCAATCAACTTTCTATTCCTTATTCCTTTGTGGCTGCATGGATTACGTTAACTATTCATTCTTCACTCGAAGCAGTTGGTTTGACAGCTGCTATTTCAGCAGAGTTAACCAAGGCTGGCATTAGTTTTGTCCAAAGTCCAATTCGTAGATAACGGCGAATAATTGAATAATTTTTTGCTCTACTGTTGGTAGCTGATAATATATCTGGGCAAGTTGTTGACATTCGGCGGTAGCAGCATCAAATTTGGTCATGGTATTTATTGACAGCTAATAAATTTTCTAAATCTCTCTCAAAGCAGATAAGATTTACAACCAGGATTCAACAGACAATGTTCTTACTTGTTGAATCCGATAAAAGTCGCTATCAGCTGATACAACATCAAGACCATGCTGTAAGGCTATAGCCGCAATCCAAAGGTCATTTTCATCAAAACCCAGGTCTGTCACTTGAGTTTTTCTCCGTTTGCTTTTTTCTTTTGGGCCAAATTGCCTCATCAAAGCTGCTTTGAGTTGACCATAAATATTAGCCGTGTCCTCTGTAACATTATAGATGCGTATATCTTCGCTAAATTCTGTCAAAGAAGCTAGATTAGTTTCCCTTTGAGCAGAATTTTCCATCATGTATCTAAGTTCTCCTTGCACAATTACACAGGTGGCGATATTTAATTCTCCAACCTCAGTGATTCGACGAATTACATTTGGTTCGCCAAGAATAATAGCACTACAATGATTGGTGTCTAATAGGTACATTATTCAAGCATAATTTAAGTTTTAATCGAACTTGGCTTTGCCACGAGTTGCATAAACAGACTGAAGACGCTCATGAAAGTCATCACCTGTCCAAGTCCCTGCGTGTCTGAGGATGGAACGACCGGAAGCTGGACGGTAGGGTAGCTCAGAACTGTCGGTCGGTTGTAGCTCTGGTTGAGGTTGGCTATTGATACCAGCTGTTTCTGGCTTAATCTCTGGGGATTGCTTATCTTTCTTGGTTTTCAAAAAACGGAGAAAATCAAGAGTTTCTTCTAGGAGAGAATCCGTTGAAGATTCAATTTCTTGGAGCAGGAGTTCTTTAACAGTCATAGAAATATTATTTGATTGCAGACGAACTGGAAATGGCTTTCTCTTCTATCTTATCTTGCCAGAGAACTTCTGCTACATTTGTAGGTTTAGCTGTTATTTCAATAAAAAAATGATTAAGCTCGCTAGAACCGTTAACCCCAATCCAATTTACAGGAATTGAGAAGGAAGGTCAAACAGAAAATGTTTCCTTTCCCTCAACTTGTAACTCGCACTGTCGAAAAACATAATTAACAGCTGCAAACAACTCTTCTAAATCTTGAATAGTATAAAAAGTTTTATTCCGTGTAAAAACATTTAACTCTAATTTGCCAAACTGCCACACTTTTCCATTAGAAACAATGCCATAAATTGTTTGGTTCATCTCATCATTTAATCGTTGTACCGCCACCATTTCTGCCAAACATTGACCCCATCCCTCCTCAAACCTATCTTGCTTTGCCTCAACAGTTAAAAAATAAGGTCGATCGAAAATAATTGTCCCCAGCGGACTTCGTTGAGTCACAATATAATCGGGAATCCCCGACAAATCTTCATCGTAACAAAGAGCTTCATGACTCCATAACGTCAGTTTCATGCGGTAATTTTTCCAGACTTCCTTCAACACTGGATAAATTAAATTCTCACAAATAGCATCTTCCGAATTATCTACCACACCATCCGTAAATAACAAATCTAACTCTTCCTTAAAAGCTGCTTTTACGGGCAATTCAATTCCCACTATGTAGTCGCTTAAAACGTACTTCAATTGAAACTTTTTAGCGACGGCGCTAATACTTTTATAACTACTAAACGGCATTTTTACCTCTAATACCAGAGCTACTAATTCCCCATCAACGCGGCAAATAAAGCGAACTACTATCATTTGGTCGAGCGTGCAAATAAGTACTAGTAGTAGCCACATTCGTATGTCCCAGCGTACTTTGGATCAACGGCAACGGCACATTTCTATTAGCCGCATGAGTAGCATGAGAATGTCGCAACCAATGGGGACTAACATTTTTATTAATCCCCGCTCGTTCTGCTGCTGCTTGAACAATCCGGCGAATTTCTGTTTGCGAAATCGCTCGTTTTCTCCTCCCTTCAAACACCGGATCGTTGGGACTGCTATCTTTCCCCATCATCATCAACTCCGTCCAAGTTTGTGCCGGAATAATCACATTTCTGACCTTATCTCCCTTCCCCAACAACACCGCCAAACCGCAACCGCTATCTAACTCAATTAAATGTTTCCACCTCAAACTAGTCAATTCCGAAATCCGACAACCCGTATCGTACAAAAACCTAATTAACAGTTTTTTTTCTTTTGACGGTTCCATCCCCACCATCATCAATACCTGAGATTCCGTCAAAATCCGTTCCGAACGCCGATCACGAAATCTAGAAGGCTCCAACACTTTTGCGACATTAAACGGTAACAACCTCGCTTTATCGCAAGCAAAGCTAAACAAACTGCGTACTCCCAACAACCGCCTAGCTACCGTATTCGGCGAGATTGTTTCCTCCACTTTTTTCTGATTGAGCGATCGCTCTAAAGCTTGCTTGTAAGCAATTAAATCATTACCCGTAACCAACGGCAGCGGCTTGTTTTCGATAAACCCTAAAAAATAATCGATATCTTGCTGGTAGGCGCGACGAGTGTGACGCGATTTTTTGTTCGCCAACCATAATTCGATTAACTCTCCATTTGTTTCTACTTGCACCAATGGAGTTGAGGAAATCAATCCCCCAGAGAGCAAAGCAGTTTTATTCCATAATTTGACCGTGACTAGTACGGGTGTACTTGACATATTTTGTATAAAAATTTGGATGATAATGGCAGTTATCATCCAATTTGCTCCCCTTCAGGAGTCTAGCACCAGTAAAAGTCTGAAGTTACAAGCAGTTTTCCTCCCAGGTTGCGGAAAGTTCTGGCATTCTTCGTGCGATCGATTCCCAGATCTGTTTCGCAATCGATATCTCTAGCTGCTCTAGGTTTTTTATCTATACTATCTATACAGTTTAGTCGCGAATCGAAATTTAGTTACCTTGGTAGGTGGTCGATCTGGACATTCCTCAATCTAGTTAACTAGTAGAGCCGAAGCATTAGTAACACTATGCTTTGTCCATAATTTCTTATGGTTCGTTTCCGTCTATTCAATTAGATAGATAACTCCAAGTAAGTCTATACATAAAACTAGACATTTTTTGATTTTTCTCTGGATTCTCAGAAAAGATGAAAATTTTTTCAACTTATCTGCGAATCCACATTTTTTTCAATTTATGCGCGAATCGTCATCTTGACTATTGTAGTATATGTAGTATAAGATATGGCTAAGGGTTTAAATAAGTCAACTCTTACTTGAGTGTTTTCCAAACCAGTTCTTACCGTGGCTGCTGAACATATTCCTTACGGTAATCGAACACTGAAAACATGGGTCAGAAAAATCTCGAACGTCTGCTGCGAGCATTAGCTCGTCAGGGACTTGACGTACAATATCAAAACAATACTTATTCGGTTCGTTGGACAAATCAACCGGATGCACCCGTCGCACAAGTGCTTTTACCTGATAGTTTTCCCGTAGAAGCAAAAGCACTTAAACAATTAGCCAACTTAGCTATAGCAAATCATCCCGAAGGTGGTCTTGTTTGTCGTGTTTGTGCTACGCCTGACTTCCATCCCGGTGATGCGGGAGTTGCTATTGGCTCTATAGTAGAAACCGTTGAGCAAGTAATTCCGGCTGCTGTCGGTTCTGATATAAACTGCGGTATGCGCTTGCATATTGCTAATCTTTCGGTTGACCAATTCTTATCTAAACGTCAACAATTTGTTGAGTTGATGAAAGGCGATTATTTCTTCGGTAAACGCGATGTCACAATGACTGAAAAAGCGATGCGCTCGTTGTTTCAAAATGGAGTAATTGGCTGGCTTGATGTCATGCTAGATCGACCTACTGGTAGTGTAGTTAAATCTGATTTAGAACAATTAGCCACAGAAAGCGAGCGCATTTTCTTACAAGGTTCTATGAACGGACACATTCGTTGGGCACCAGAAGAATTAATTACAGGCGATTTGATTCGTGATGGTTCCCTTGCAACTATTGGTTCTGGCAACCATTTTGTCGAAGTTCAATATGTAGAAGAAATTGTCGAGCGAACATTAGCTCATAGTTGGGGTATTCGCGCCGGACAACTTGCATTTATGATTCATTCTGGTTCTCGGAATGTAGGTAAATACATTGGCGGAATGTGGCGAGACTTGGCTCAAGCTGCTTGGAGCCAAGGTGTTAAATATCCCGAATCTCGCTTATTTCCTCTATCAAACAAAGCGAATCCCCAGCTAGTCAGTGACTATTTAGAAGCCGAAGCAACAGCCGCCAATTACGCATTTGTCAATCGTTTGTTGTTAGCTGAATTGTTGCGGTTACGCTTACGTCAAGTTTATGGTGACTTGGAAGCACCATTAATTTACGATTTGCCACATAATATCACTTTACCAGGGAGTCGTGGTTGGGTAACTCGTAAAGGTGCTTGTCCTGCCGAGCTAGGTCAACCTGTAATCATTCCCGGCTCGATGGGTGCTCCATCTTACTTATTGGTAGGACAAGGAAATACTGATTTTTGCTGTTCGGCTTCTCATGGTGCTGGACGATTAAAATCTCGATTTGAACTGAGTCGTCGCGGTGCAAAAATGACTGAAGTTGATTTGGGATTGGTGGGTGTAGATTGCATTACTCTTAGAGAAGAGCGACGGATTGAAGAAGCACCTGTTGCTTATAAAGCGATTTCAACTGTAATTGAAAGTCAAGTAGCAGCAGGAATGGTACAAGTTGTCGCTAAACTTCAGCCAATTTTAACGTTCAAGGCTTAACAAAAAAAGCCCTGTTATTAGTATACAGGGCTTTTTAAAATGTGGTAAACAATTAGCGGTTACTCGTCCTCATCCTCCTCAAATTCTTCATCTTCGTCTAACTCAAAATCATCGTCATCGTCTTCATCTTCGCTATCTTCGTCTTCTTCGTCCTCATCATCATCCTCGTCATCCAATTCATCGAGAACATCATCAATTTCGTCTTCATCATCATCGAAGTCGTCATCCTCAGCTTCAGATTCCTTGGCAATTTCATTACGACGCTTGAGTGATTGAACGTTAAATTCAACTAATTCAGCAATTGCCATTTCCGTATTTTCCGAAATGCTATCATACAGCTTACCCATTGCCATAGCTACCACTTCAGTATCGTATTTGAGAGCATCAGGACGACCGAATAATTTGGGAAATACCGTATTATTCCACTCTTGCCAATCAAACTTTTTCCCATTGCCATTGCCATTGCGCTTGTTAATTTGAGCTTGCACATCCAAGCCCAACTTTTCCCTTGTAGCATGACCAATTTTGGTAGAAACACGACTATCACGGCGTTGAATTGTCACACCATATTTCTTATGAATGGCATTGCGTATAATCTTCACCAATTCTTCAGCTTGTTGTTCTGGAGAAAGCTGAGGTTTGGCTTTAGACGCTGCTTCAACTGACTTGGTTTTAGTGCTAGAAGATGCTGCACTACCGTTCAATTTACTGTTAGCCGCACTCGATTTAGTTCTAGGAGCGGCGGCGGTTTGTTTTTTGGTTGTTGCCATATCGACACTCAATTTAACTTCATTTCTGAATGCCGCTAGGCATAACTACTACCGTCCAATTAGAGGGGTAAGCTTTCGCTCAATCGTAGGAAGGTTTCTTCTAGCTTTACCTATCAAACTATTAATAACCAAAATAATACGTTTAATTTCTTATGAAAAGTATTAACGACTGGCCTAAACTAATAGCTCAAGGTACACCAATCGTGGGACTAGAATATTATAGTGCCGACCGACAACAAGTACTATCAACATTTGCACAATTTGCTTGCCATAAAAATCTGAATGCTTACTATTGGAATTCAGCCTATTCAACCATTCAAGCTTTGAAATATATTGACGAGCAATTGATTTTAGAACCGACTGACTTCAATGTAGGAGATGATATATTGCAGTTCTTATTAGAATCCGACCAACCTGGTATCTTTTTGTTAGAAGATATCTTAGAATCAACAAACCATTCTTTGCCAGCATATCGAGTGTCGCAGTTAGCAAATGCTTTCTTTCAATCCGAGTGGCGCAAAGTTAAACAGTATTGGGTACTGTTGAGCGACTACATCCAATTACCTAATAAGTTACAGCCACTAATACCTATCTTAAAATGCCCCTTGCCTAATAGTTTTGAAGTAGCAGCTTTAGTAGACAAGTTCTGCGAGCGCACTAACAATTTAGAATATATGCAAGTAGTAGCCAAAAACCAATTAGTGTTAGCTTGTCAGGGATTGCCTACAGGTGAAATCAATCTGCTGCTAGAGCGCTCGCTAACTCTGACTTGTTCAGTTGAAGAGATTGCTCAATTAGTATTAGAGCATAAAATATCTCAACTCAAAGACCAAGGCTTAGAATTCATTGCCAAACCTGATGTTCCTGTTGCTGGAGGTTTAGACTTACTCGATAAATACTTAAACGATGTAGTCAAACTATTAGCACCAGAAGCTAATAAATACAATCTCAGACCTCCCAAAGGAATGTTATTGTGGGGACCACCGGGTACTGGTAAAAGTTTAAGTGCAAAACTGACTGCCAAAAAATTAGGTTATGCACTACTAGCAATGAGTTGGGGTAACATTTTAGGTAGTGCCAATCCAGACCGAGCTTTAGCTAAAATTTTAGAGACAGCAGAACATTTAGGTGGTTGTGTATTATTTGCAGATGATTTCGATAAAGGATTTGCGGGATGGGATTCAAACGCGGACGGCGGTGTAGCTAGACGACTATCGCAGAAATTACTCACTTGGATGCAAGAACACACTTCTGATGTACTGATGTTAGCTACCGTTAACCGATTGGGAATGCTACCTCCTGAATTAATTCGGAGGTTTGATGATGGTGGTATTTGGTTTGTCGATTTACCCCATAATGGTGCCAGGTACGAGATTTTTAATCTGCACCTGGCTAAATATTTCCCACAGCAATTCGGTGAAGGACAACCAAATCCTTGGAGCGAACGACAATGGTATTTGCTACTATCTGATTATGCTGGTGCTACCCCAGCTGAGATTGCTAATGCTGTCAAATGTTGTGCCGAACGTGCATATTGTCAAGGCAGACCAGGTAAAATTGAACTGACTGACTTACGCTATCAAAGAACTCAGTTTGTACTATCGTCACAGCGGAGTTCTGAAGATATCCAAGCTATTCGCAATCAAGCATCATTTGCTAAACCAGCATCGGGTGAAGATACTTCTAAATTTGCTGCCACCAAACAAGAACTTTTTGAGTATTGTCCACCTAGAGTTGAATGATTAAGTATTGTAGGTTTCTCTATTTTTACTGTTATTTGCTAATATTTTAATTGTTTGCTTTAACTGGAGAATCGAGCAGATGCCTAAAAAAAAGCCAAAACAATCTTCAGGAGAAACTCCCCCGAAAAAACACAAATTTTTTCTCAATCCCTATATAGATTGTGCGTTTACTAAATGCCCAAAATGTGAAACAAAAACTAAGGTTCGCAAATTTATTTTGGTGATTCATATCAAACCACAGAAGTTGTTTTTACTCAATAAACAATGTAAATACTGTGCCAACTGTGATTTGATTATTGCTAAAAAGCAGGAAATAGAATCGTTAATGGCTTTTGGATTGAGTTCAACAAATCCTCATATCGTAGGCAACGATTATTTGGTGATGGGAACAATCGACAGAAAAGATTGGCAAGCAAATAATCAAGATTCAGTTCCACCATCGGAAATTATTAAGCGAATGTTTATTTTCCAAGATGAATGGAATTTTGAAGTAATTCCGGCTGGGTGGTATCCCA
>JBAVZX010001218.1:0-8294 GCA_049589015.1 Phormidium sp.
TTATTCCAACCAAAAGGAACACCCAATAAATCAACAGCAGGTAAACCCAAACCATTGGCCGCACCCGTTAAAATTGGAGTAGCATTTAATTGAAGTGCGATCGCCCTAGTCAACCGATCGGCCCCACCTTGATGACCACCAGATAAACTAATAACAAATTTACCATTTTGATCGACAACAATCACCGCCGGATCGACAGATTTATCTTTCAATAAAGGTGCAATTAACCTAACAACTGCGCCAGTTGCCAAACCGAAAATAAAACCGCGATATTGCGACCAAATATTAGCGATATGTTCCCTTAAAGAACCAGAATAAACCTGAGTTCCCGGAAATTCCCCCAAAGATTCCGACACCCAAAGATCCGCACCTATTGACTGACAAACAGGTAATAAAACTTTAGCAGCATTGGGAGTAGTAGCGATCGCTGCTAACGGCAAAAAATCAGCCAAAATCAAAAAACATCTGCGTTCATCCGCGTTCATCTGCATTCATCTGCGTTCCCAAAAAAACCTCCGCAACCCACCAAAAATTCCCATAAACATCTGTGTTCATCTGTGTTCATCTGTGGACATCTGTGGTTAAAAAAACGCCCGACCTAAAAAGTCAGGCGATTTATTAATTCTAACTCTCTTTTGACCAATTCACTGATGAACAGCCGAAACCTGAGTAACAGCTTCAACAACTTGCGAACCAATCAAACTTGATTGCAACATTGGAGTTTTTGCAACCGAACCATTAGCCAAATTAAACAGAGGATTTGACAGAATACCAGCCAAAGAAGTAGCGATTAAAGTCACCACCAAACCCACTTGTAAAGCCCGCATTCCCGGCAAATTCCAAGTAATAGCTGGATAGTTCTTCACTGCATCGGACATTTCTTGAGGTTCCTTTACCACCATCATTTTTACCACACGAATGTAGTAGTAAATTGAAACCACACTGGTAATTAAACCTAACAAAACTAACAGGTAAAGACCAGCTTGCCAACCAGCCCAAAACAGGTATAACTTCCCAAAAAATCCAGCCAAAGGCGGAATTCCACCTAAAGAAAGTAGAGACAAACTCAAACCCAAAGTCAACAGAGGATCTTTTTGGTATAACCCAGAATACTCACTAATTTGGTCAGTTCCCGTCCGCAGAGAAAAGAGAATTACACAGGTAAAACCGCACAAATTCATGAACAGGTAAACCAACATATAAAACACCATGCTGGAGTAACCTGCTTCTGTACCAGCAATTAATCCTAACATGACAAAACCAGCTTGAGCGATCGAAGAATAAGCCAACAATCTCTTCATGCTAGTTTGAGTCAAAGCCACCACATTTCCTAACACCATGCTAAGAACAGCAAGGGAAGTAAAAATGAAATGCCATTGTTCACTAACTAATGGGAAAGCTGTCACCATTAAGCGAATCGCTAAAGCAAACCCAGCCGCTTTTGAACCAACGGAAAGGAAAGCAACTACCGGAGTCGGAGAACCTTCGTAAACATCAGGAGTCCATTGGTGGAAAGGTACAGCCGAAATTTTAAAGGCGATACCCGCAATAGCAAACACCAAAGCAATTACTAAACCCAAAGATTGACCATTACCAGCAGCCAACCCAGCAGCGATCGCACTTAACTTAGTTTCCCCACCGGACAAACCATACAACAAAGATACACCGTAGAGGAAAATCGCCGTACTAGAAGCACCAATCAACAGATACTTTAACGCCGCTTCATTAGAACGAGGATCGCGCTTAGTGTAACCTGTGAGCAAGTAAGAAGAGATACTCAAAGTTTCCAAGCTGATGAAAATCATCACCAACTCATTTGCGCCGGAGAGAAACATCCCGCCAATAGTCGCCGTGAGCAAAATCGCCACAAATTCGCCTAAAGGAGTGCCTGATTGCTCAATATAGGTGATCGACATCAAAATTGTCACTGCTGCTGACAAAGCGATAATGCCGCGAAACACTACACTGAGGGCATCACCGTTAAAGCCACCCAGAAAGGCGATCGGGTTAGTGACATCCCATTGATAGTAAAGGGCGACAATAGCGGCGAGTAAACCTGCGATCGCCAGATAAGGAGTCAAGCGCGTGGAAGCCCGCCCCACAATTAAGTCAACCATTAACACTACAATCAGAGTGGCAATTACAATTGCCTCTGGTAAAACTGTTCCAGCATTTAGCTGTGCTGCAAGTTCAGCAAAACTCATAGATCCTATAAAATTTGGAGATTAGCCATACAGACCTGGACACTTAATATTATTGCGTTCTCCGTTACATATTGTATAGTTTTTTTTATTGGATTAATCTAGACTAAGGCTTATGTGCGCCAATTATCTAACCTTAAACTATAATTTAAATTTTGGATTCTTTGATAGTGGAACAAATTTCCTGTAATTAAAACTAACTTATATTGGATTGCCGTAGCTGCAATTAAAGCATCAGCCAGACCAATTGGTTGTCCAGTACTTTCTAAATCTGCTTCAATGCGTCCAGCTAATTCGGCAATTGGCAAATCTACTGGTAATACTTCTACGTCAGAAATATCCCTGATAAATTCTTGAATTCGATCTTCCCTTTGGCGTTTTTGCCAACCTTTAGTAACTTCTAAGACTGTAATTACTGAAATGGTATAGTAACCGAAATTTTCCCTATATGTGGTAGCTTTTGCAATTACTTTTTGAGCAATTTCCTTACGAATTTCGGAAAAAATATCTGTGTCAATTAGTGCTTTATCCAACTTTCTGATTTCAATGAATGTACTGCCCGATCGCTAATAATATCAGCAAGTAGTTCATCCACTACTTCAGGCTCATCTGACCATCCTCCCAGTATACGGTCTTTAGGTGGTTCTGCCTCTGCTAACTTTTCAATAGCATAAACCACTAATTCAGAAAAAGTGCGATCGCTCTGATTTGCCATTTGCTTAACCAACCAGAAAACTTTTTCATCTAGTTCAATTTCTACCTTAATTTTGTCCACCTTACTGCCTTTCCCCTAATCAATTACCAACGATGTTAACATTTGACAAGCAATGAACTATTTTAGATATCATCAGAAATAGTTTCCCGAATCAAGAGCGATCGCACTAACCTAACCCAGCCGCATCCCAACTCAACCTCAGCAATTCCAGAGTGACGGCAAACACAGAACAAAAAAAGTTAACAAACTTGCTTCACCAAAAATAAATTCCTCAAACCCTTACCACATAAGGCTTAAACCGCACATTAAATCAAATTGTAGTCATTTGTATCCTATATAAGTGTAAATAGGAGAGCCAGATAAACTGAGAATGATCAGGTTTGGCGATCGCATCCCCAAGGATAAATACCAAAGCCCCCTTGACAAATGGGGAAAAAACTCTAAATTGAACTCTCTAGCCTAGCTGCTGTTGTATAAGTTCTCATGTCAACCCTTGTTATAGTCGAATCACCCACCAAAGCACGCACCATTCGCAACTTCCTCCCCTCCGACTACCGGGTAGAAGCATCGATGGGTCATGTCCGCGACTTGCCCTCATCTGCTGACGAAATACCCGAAGCCGTCAAAGGGGAAAAATGGGCACAGTTGGGGGTAAACGTAGAAGCAGATTTTGAACCCCTGTATGTAATCCCCAAAGAAAAAAAGAAAATTGTTAAACAACTCCAAGATGCCCTCAAAGAAGCTACCGAACTGGTACTAGCAACTGACGAAGACCGTGAAGGGGAAAGCATCAGCTGGCATTTAAAGCAAATTCTTAAACCCAAAGTGCCAATCAAGCGGATGGTATTTCACGAAATTACCCAAGACGCTATCCGCAAAGCCTTAACAAACTGTCGCGACATCGACGAACAGTTAGTCCACGCCCAAGAAACTCGGCGCATCCTAGACCGACTCGTAGGTTACACCCTCTCGCCCCTACTGTGGAAAAAAATCGCTTGGGGACTCTCAGCGGGAAGAGTCCAGTCCGTCTCCGTTCGTCTCTTGGTCAGAAGAGAACGTCAACGTCGCGCCTTCCATCAAGCAACTTATTGGGATTTAAAAGCCCTCCTAGAACATCAAAAATCGCCTTTTGATGCCAAATTAGTCAGTTTAGCGGGCACAAAAGTCGCCACTGGCAGTGATTTTGACGAAACTACAGGGCAAATCATCGTTGGACGCAATGTAGTTGTCCTTAACGAAGCTGAAGCTTTGGCATTGCGAGAAAGACTTTTAGACAAAACTTGGACAGTTAGCAATATTGAAGAACGTCCAGTTACTCGCAAACCTGCGCCGCCCTTTACCACTTCCACATTACAACAGGAATCTAACCGCAAACTACACCTTTCCGCCCGTGACACAATGCGGATTGCTCAAAGTTTGTACGAGCAGGGCTATATTACCTATATGCGTACAGATTCGGTGCATTTGTCGGAACAAGCGATCGCAGCTGCCCGAAACTGCGTCGAACAAAAATACGGCCCCCAATACCTCAGCCCCCAACCCCGCAAATACACCACCAAAAGCAAAGGCGCACAAGAAGCCCACGAAGCCATCCGTCCCGCAGGTAGCACTTTCCGCACTCCCCAAGAAACCGGACTGAGTGGTTTAGAATTCAAACTTTACGATTTAATTTGGAAACGTACCGTCGCCACCCAAATGGCAGACTCCCGCCAAACTTTAATTACCGTAGACTTGCAAGTAGAAGACGCAGGTTTCCGTTCCACTGGTAAACGCATCGACTTTGCGGGATACTTACGTGCTTACGTGGAAGGTTCCGACGACCCAGAAGCGGCTATTGAAGACCAAGAAGTAATTCTGCCACCTTTAAAAGTCGGAGATCATCCTAATTGTAAAGAACTGGAAGCCGTTGGACACGAAACCCAACCCCCCGCCCGTTACACCGAAGCATCTTTGGTGAAAACCTTGGAAAGTGAAGGTATTGGTCGTCCGAGTACTTACGCCAGTATTATTAGCACAATTATCGATCGCGGCTACGCCCAAATGAACGGCAACGCCCTCATCCCCACCTTCACCGCCTTCGCCGTCACCAGTCTGTTAGAAAAACACTTCCCCGACTTGGTAGACACCAGCTTTACCTCCCAAATGGAACAAACCCTAGACGACATCGCCACAGGTGAAGCCCAATGGCTACCCTATCTGCGGCAATTTTATCAGGGAGAAAGCGGCCTGAAAACCCAAGTTGATGAACGGGAAGACGAAATTGACCCCGCCGAAGCCCGTACCGTAGAACTAGAAAACCTGGAAGTTAGAGTCAGAATTGGCAAATTTGGCCCCTACATCGAAGCCGACAATGGCGATGGTGTCGTTACCGCCTCTATTCCCAAAGACCTCACTCCCGCTGACTTAGACCCCGAACAAGTCCAAACCATCCTCCGGCAAAAAACCGAAGGGCCAGAAAAACTCGGCATTGACCCAGAAACCGGAGAACCAATTTTTATTCTCATTGGTACTTATGGCCCTTATGTCCAACTCGGTGAAGTTTCTGAGGAAAACAAAAAGCCCAAACGCGCTTCTCTGCCAAAAGGTGTTAACCAAGAAGATGTCACCTTGGAAATGGCTTTAGGTTTACTGGCTTTACCCCGAAAACTCGGCGTTCACCCCGAAACAGGGGCAAAAATTCAAGCCGGACTAGGACGCTTTGGCCCTTACGTTGTCCATGACCAAGGTAAGGAAGGTAAAGATTTTCGTTCCTTAAAAGCGACAGATAATGTCTTAACTATTGATTTGCAACGTGCTTTAGAACTCTTGGCTGAACCTAAGAAAACCAGAGGCGGTACTCGTTCTAAGTCCAAAACACCTTTGCGAGAATTGGGTAATCATCCCAGCGATGATGAACCAGTGAATATCTACGAAGGCCCTTATGGTTCTTATATTAAGCATGGTAAAACTAATGCCGCAATCCCAGAAGGGGAAACTGTAGAAACTATCACTTTGGAAAAAGCACTGGAAGCTTTAGCTGCTAAAAAATCGACTAAATCTACTACTAAGTCGAAAAAATCAACCACATCTTCTACTAGTAAAAAAACTACTGCGGCAACTAAAACTAGCGAAAAAACTACCACTGCCAAAAAGACAACTAAAACCACTGCTACTAAGAAAAAAACTTCTTAAGGTTGTTGAATCTAGAAACCCGACTTCTTCAAGAAGTCGGGTTTCTGGGTAAAAGTCTACTGTTGTCGTTTCCGTTTCCCCAAAGAACTAATACCAAAAGCGCCTAATGCCAATAAACCCAGCGTAGCAGCAGGTTCGGGAACTGGCTTTGGTTGATGTAACCCAGCTACAAAAGTGATATCTGGATCGAACTTGCCTAGTTCGTAATTTTGTTTTATACTGTTTGGCCCGACTTTTGGTGCGTTTCCACCACCTAGAAAGCCTTGTCCGTCTCCTGTAACTGTGTCGCTGGGAATCAGGTTTTTAATCCGAATCGACTCAATTTCGTCACCCAGGTTTAGACCGAAGCTACTAAGATCGATCGCTGTAGCAAAATGTGTAGTATTGGGATCAGCTTGGTAATTTTGAGTACTAACTTGGTATAAGTACTCAGTAAAGTCACTAGCACCAACTTTTTTAATTGCTACGGCAAAAGCTTCTGGTTCACCACTCCCCCCGGTTTCGTAGATCACCAGGTCTTGACCATCCTCATTGGCTAAAGATATCCCTCTTCCCCAACCGAGTTCGATAATAGACACAGTTAAGTTGTTTTTGCCAAGAGTGAACGATTCACTGGAGTCAGAGGTAGAACCGCCAAATAGTTTACCAATAGTCCTGTCTCTCACCTCTGGTTCACTTGACAAAAAGGGAGTGGTAAATGGCTCAGTTTGTTCTTGTCCTTGAATGATTTTGCCTGTTGTTACCGCATTGGCAGAATCCCAAGCATAACCAGCAATGGTAAAGGTGGCAGCTTTTGCTGATGCAGCATTGATCAAAGCTGTAACACTCAAGGCGGTTAGGGACAGTCCGATTCGATAGTAGTTTTTGATTGTGAAGCTTCTCATGAGAATACTCTCTCCCAACTCTTACTAGGTTGGTGTTAATTATGAAAAATTCTGAGGTAACTGCTTTTTCAGAGGGAGTAAGTAGATAGCACAGTTTTTAGGCTAATTGCTTATCATTCAGAATGCTGTGGTAAACACAATTAGTAAATACTCTGGATTTTCAGTTAATTTTATGAGCAGACAACCCTCTGAAACTTTATGTATAGATGCACGCTAACATATACTTTACCAGTCATTCATCGTGTTTTCACTGAGTTTTGATGAAGAGTTTTTAAAGTTTTCTCCAGTTGCTCTATATTATCCACCTACGTAGAATTGATATCCTCACCGACCTGAAGGCAATACATCAAAGAACAAAGCCTTCCTTGAAGGACGGGGCTTGTATCCCATTATTTTTGGTAAAACTTGTTGGATTGGCGTGTTGAGTGGGATAAGCTGATAATTGACTGTTGTTGGGTGTGCTATGAGCAGCGTGATAACCATCGTCGATTCAGAGTTTGAAACCGAAGTGCTGAAAGCGACGCAGCCAGTATTGGCATACTTCTGGGCAGATTGGTGTGGGCCATGCCGACTGATGACACGATTAGTTGATTCGATAGCCGAAACTTATAGCGATCGTCTGAAAGTAGTCAAAATGGAAGTAGATTCTAACCCCTTAGCAGTAGCAAGCTACAAGGTGGAAGGACTTCCTGCACTAAGGCTGTTTAAAAACGGCGAACTGATTGAATCTGTTGAGGGAATTGAACCAAATAACCCCAAACAGAAAATCACCAATATGCTAGAAGCACATCTGTCAAATCAGTAATTAGACTTCTTGTAGAAGTTAGGGGAAAAGGGAAAGGCGTAAAGGGAAAAAATCCTTTGACCTTTACCCTTTGACCTTGAACCAAGTTTTAACCAAAAATATTTCGCCAAGATGTCTAATAAACCATGAATGAAGTAAAATTTTTAGAATATGCAATTCGCTAAGCGTTTAGAGCCTCTACAACATAATGTTTTCGCTGATATGGATCAGGCGAAAGCTAAAGCTAGGGCATCAGGTTTGTCAGTAATCGATCTGTCTTTGGGATCTTTGGATTTGCCAGCAGCTAATCATATTACTGATGCGATCGCTCAAGCTTTAACAGATACTAGTACTCACGGTTACTTGTTATTTCACGGAACTAGAGACTTTCGTCAAGCCGCTGCTGACTGGTACACTAAAAAATTCGCTGTTTCTGTCGATCCAGAAACCGAAGTCTTACCTTTAATTGGTTCTCAAGAAGGCACTGCCCATTTACCTTTAGCAGTTCTCAATCCAGGGGATTTTGCTCTACTTTTAGA
>JBAVZX010001219.1:0-2732 GCA_049589015.1 Phormidium sp.
CTCCAAACCCCGCGCTTGTAAAACCTGAGTGATGTATCGCTTCACCGCACCCCAGTTTTGTTCCAATTCCACTAAAGCATCTAGTTCCGCACCCCACAAATTTGGGCGAACTACTTTGGGCTCATGTCCCAATTCCATATCAAAGCTATCTGCTAGAGAGTGCGCGGGATCGGTACTTAACACTAAAGTACGATAGCCAAGTTCCGCACAACGCAGTCCAGTAGCAGCGGCGACGGAGGTTTTTCCCACGCCTCCCTTTCCAGTCATGAGAATTAAACGCATAATTTTCCTCTGTTGCCTGAGAATTGGTTACATTTATTTACTTTATCGATTATTTTGGGGAAATAGTTGTAATTGTAGGGTGCGTCAGAAGCGAAAACCCTGATCTTGTTGATCGGATTTATGGTCTGACGCACCCTACTTTATTGAGTATTCCGCAAAAATAGGTGTTGTTTGAGGACATCTAACCGCGAACAGTTCCAATAATCGATATGAGAAACAATTAAACCATCAGAGTTTAGCTTTAACTCACTCCAGCCAGTAATGCTAATCCGAGGTTTCCAAGGTAAAGGAGTATTCCAGCTTAACGTCCAACGAGTTTCGATTAAATCTCCCTTACGACTAATCTCATGTAAATCAAGTTGCGGTTGAATAAACCAATTGCGGATAAAGCCAATCATTTGCTGATATCGCTTGACACCGCGAAACTTATTCATGGGATCTTGGAAGTAAACATTTTCCGCATAAATACTGTAGGTCTGATCTAGGGGAAATTTTTGGTAGTCTTGGCGCAAAATTTCGATAATGTCCATTTTTAGGTGAGTTTTTTCTAGGTATTATTACTCAATTTGCTAATCAACCGTAAATCTACGGGATATTGCTCGGTCAAATCCTAAATATTTGTTAATAATTGGAATAATAACTAGTTTCTATGTCATCTATATCGAAAAAAAGAGGTTACTGTGGCTCTATATGCAGAATTACATCGTCACTTAGGCGGATCAGTTGTACCCCGCGTTCTCTGGCGCTATTTTCACCGCAGCGATGCTGACTTAGCAAGTCGCTTTCCTGAGTATTCCGAGTTTGAGGATTTTTACACTAAACCTCGGAATACGCTAGATGAGTATTTGGAATTGCATACTTTGGTGGAAGGTGTACAAACTACTCAAACTTTACCATACTTTATTTATCGTCTGATTCGGGGCGCTTATATTTTTGAAAATCTGGCTTATTTAGAGTTACGTTACACTCCTTTTTTGCGTACTTCTGACAAACTCAGTCAAACAGAAAGAATCGATCAAATGGCTGAAATTGTCGATATTGTAGGTATTGCCAGTCAGGTGAAGGAGTATCCTATTGTTACGAGTCAAATTTTGTGTATGCACTCGCGACTTCCTTATGAAGTTAATAAGGCGATCGTCGAATTAGCTGCACAAAAACGGCAATATGTTTGTGCGATCGATCTAGCTGGTGGTGATGCTCATTATGCCGATCGCTTAGACGAGTTTATCGAATTATACGCTTATGCGCGATCGCTCGGTTTAAACACCACTGGACACCTTTACGAAACTAAAGAAGGTTGTTATCCAGAACTTTTACCTTATTTAATGCGAATCGGACATGGCATTCAAATTCCCTTACAATATCCCGAACTTCTCGGTGAATTAGCAAGTGCTGGTACTTGTTTGGAAGTTTGTCCCACTACTTACTTAAAAACTGGCAATTTGCAAGATATTCGCCAACTCAAAGTAGTTTTCGATCGCTGTTTTTCCGCAGGTGTAGACATCGCCATTTGCACCGATAACGCTGGTTTACACAATGTTCGTTTACCCTTTGAATATGAAAACTTGCTAACCTACGACATCATCGGTTTTGAGGAATTGCAAGCTTGTCAAGATGCGGCTTTTCGTCATGCCTTTGCTTGGCCTCACGAACAGCCACCAGCATTATTATTAAACGGATTGTTTCAAACCGCAACTCCTGATTTGGCAGATGTTGATTTACCGGAACTAGAATTGGTCAAACCCTAGAGGCGAGACAATAAAACTAGGTGAAAGTTAACCCGAAAAACAGAATTCAGAAACTCAGTTGGGGAATTTTTCCTAGCTTTCGTTTCTAGAATTCTTTTTTCTGGGAAAATCTGGTTTGTTGTGAAGACTTTAGTCTTTTGATTTTGGAATGTACGACTAAAGTCGCTACTACGAACTACGACTAAAGTCGCTACTACGAACAATCTAAAATAGATTTTAAGCTCCCTGATTGATCGCAGTTTCGACTTGTTTCAACTCGATTTCTAGACGCTTTTTCAACTTTTCAGGAACTGGACGATTGGGGTATGATGCGTAGTGTGAACCCAAAGCGTTTATTGCAGTTCGCATTGTGGTAAAAGAGCGGAGATTTTTCAAAGAACTATCCCGCCAGTAAAGCGCAGCAAAAGCATTGATTTTTTTCCTGGCCTCAGCTTGCGCTGCTGCTTTGTCTGGTGCATCATTGGATAGTTCGATCGCATTTCTCAAACTAGCCACTACATTCAAGGTATCTTGACTATATTTACCAGTCAAACCTGATGGGGTTGAACAACCTACCAAACCAATGGTAACAACTAAAACTAGGGCAAACAGACGGGACAAATAACGCTTCATAAGCCTTGTTCAGATATGATTGGCTATGCTTCATCCTATCTTGAAATGAGTCCCCGATCTCAAAATTTTCCCATTTACCCAAGTACGTAG
>JBAVZX010001220.1:0-9893 GCA_049589015.1 Phormidium sp.
ACTCAGATCTTGCACCAGGGCTAAAAACCGGGTTTCTTGCAAATAGCTAAATCTGAAAGCCCAGATTTTTCGTAAAGAAACCCGGTTTTTCAAGTCTTGTTGAGAATGGTGCAAGATCTCAGTTAACGAACAATGAGTATCCTAAGTTGCGCTTCCACGGCGTTTAAGTATCCGCTGTCTGTTAATACCTGCGGTGATAATTTTTTCGCTCTAATTGCAGCTTCAACTAATGTTTCTGCACGCAATTTTCCTGTGTGATGAGCAGAAACAAATAGCATATAATACCAAATCCGGCATAAAAACCCCCGTTATTCTTTAGTCCGCGTAGGCGGACTTTGTTTGTGTAGCGGTGATTTCAATCGCCCCATCATAACTTAATATTTATCCAAATTTATAATGTTTTCTCACATTGCTTTTGATGTTCCAAGTGCAGGACATTCCGCCGGGAAATGTAACTAAATCGCCTTTCCTTATTTGCACTGGTTGACCGTTTTCTGGGGTAACAATTACGTCGCCTTCTAATAAGTAACAAGTTTCTGATTCGTCGTAAGTCCAAGGAAATTCGGATATTTCTTTTGTCCAAATAGGCCATTTAGCTACGCCTAATTGGTTGAGTTGTTCTTGACTTGGTTGATGAATGACTTTAATTTCTGTTGTGCTTTGCATGGTTTTAGCTGATGTCGATTCCACATTGATCAACTAAATAACAAAGGGCGCGAAAACGCAAGCCTACTAGTTGATCGTAAAGGGGATTGAGTTTGCACATTGGGGGAATGTGGGCGATTTTGCGATCGAACAATACAATATCACGCTCAAAGGGGCATTGAGCAGGAATGGCTTTGTAGAGGACTTTGGCTAGTTTAGGGTTAGCAATTTCTACTTGATCAAGCCATTGGCGCAAGGGTTGAAGTAGATCAAGTTGCTTAATCTTGGTTGTTTTTGGTTGTGCTGCGGTGGTGCGATCGCTAATCAATAACTCATTCATAAGTTTTCCTTTTCTTTGATTACTTTATTCATCCTTATTACTAATGCTAACTGAGAAAAGCAGCTTTTGAATGAAGAATATAGATAAAAAGAATCAATCACTGGTTAAAGTTTTAGTGAAGTATAAGCAAAAGTTTTTCGGTAGTTTATGTTACCAAATAAGAGCATCGATTTTAGATGTTAGATAACCAACTTTTAATGAAATGAGGAGTTAAAAGACCAAATTTATAAATTTATTGATCCCAGAGAATTTGTTGATGAATTTGATGATAATTATTGATTATTATCCTTTCGTTCTTGGTTGTAATAATTCCTGATTTTGTTGCGGATACGATCCGTAACCGTTACTAAAACCATCCGCGCCATTGGCGACAACACCAATTACATTTAACTTATGCAACATATTTGTAGCTTGGGTTAATTCAGTCCGAGTAACTCTGCCAATGCGTCCGATTAATACTGCACCACTGCAAAAAGATGCTGCTAAAATTGCGTCTACTATTCCTAAAACTGGAGGCGCATCTAACAATACTAAATCGTAAGATTGCTCAAAATTTACCATTAATTCTCGCATTTTTTGCGAACTTAAAAGCTGTGCTGGATCGAGTGGGGTTGGCCCAGCAGTTAAAATGGAAATATTATTATATTGTCGAGATACTTGAATAGTAGTTTCATTTCGTAGGGAAACATCATTTGTTAATAATGTGGAAAGTCCTTGATCATTGGGAAGATTCAGTTCTTTATGTAAACTAGGACGGCGTAAGTCTGCATCAATTAATAATACTCTTTGATGCAAACGAGCGGCGCTAATTGCTAAACCTAAAGCTATGGCAGATTTACCTTCTCCAGCTAAGGCGGATGTAATCACCAGAGATTTTAAAGAACCAGTAGAATTTACTAATTGAATGTTTTGATAAATTAAATCCAAAGATTCACGAAAAGGTTGCCAATTAATTAACTCAATAGTTGAAGAGGTTAATATTGGTTGTTGACGGAAAGGTAAGTGAATAATTGGTTCAGTTCTAATATGAGGTGTTAATTGTGGGATGATTCCTAGTAATGGCAAATCAACTTGTTTTTTCAATTCATCAGAGCTATGAACGGAATCGTCAATCATATCGCGAATAAAGGCTACAATACTGCCTAGCATTAGTCCCACTACTGCGCCTAAAAGCAAGTTACGCTTGATGCTTGGGCCAATTTGTAAACCTAATTGTGGTTCTTCTACCATTTGCCAATCAAAGCCACCTCTGGCAATTTCTAAGCTTAATTCCTGTCGTGCTTTTAGTAGTTGTTCCAGGGTGTCTCGATTAAGTTTTACTTGTGGTTCTAAGCGATTGTACTCTGATAACATTCCCGGAAATCGCTGCAATTCTGCTTGGACTTGCTGTGCTTTTTGGGTTAATGTTTGTACTCTTGCTTGCCATCCAAGTACATTAGTTTGTTCTTCTAAAAGTTTACTAGAAAGGTTGACATCGAGTTTGCCTAGTTGTCCTTTGGCGAGCAAATTACTATTGCTCGGTTTTGGGGGAACTTGATTATTATTGCCTTGAACTATTTGCTGTTCTTTTTGGAGTAAAACTAACTGTCTTTGACGTTGCTCTAGTAAGTTTTGAATGACCGGATTATCATCAGTGAAACGCTGACGTTCTTTGGCTAATTCTAGTTCTATTTTTTGAATTTCATTGAGTAATGTTTGATAGCGGTTAGATTCACTGAGGCGGGAGGAAACTACGGCATCTTGTGGCGATCGCTTAATTTGTTGTTGTAATGTTTGAAACCGAGCTTGCGCTTCTTGGTATTGAGCACGGGCGGTGCGAAGTTCGTATTGAATATCTTTTAATGATTCAATTAGTGCTTTTGCTTGTAACTCTGGTTGAATGAGGTTTTGACTTTTCCGAAATTTGTCTAAAGCTGCTTCAGTTCGGACGGTACTTTCTCGCAGCGATGGTAATTGAGCATCAATAAAAGATAGACCTTTAGTTAAACGGAGTTGTTGTTGCTCACGGTTATAATCTTGATAAACACTCTTAACAGTTTGCAGGACGGTTTGAGTTTTTATTGGGTCATTATCAATATAGGTAGCTTCAAATATTTTGGTGTTAACTTTATTTTCTTGTAACTGATTAATTACCAATGATTTTTTAATATCTTTAACTTTAATTGTTGGGTAGTGAGGACGGAGTAAGTTTACTGCTTTTTGGATTAATTGCGAACTTCGCATTAAGTTAAGTTGGGTGGCATAATCTATTTCTACATTGGAATCAGCAAAGTCATTTTCGGCATTTTTAGAACCTTCTTGTTTTTCTTGGTAGTTGGGTTCTACTAGTAGCTGCATGGAACTTTTATATGTGGGTTTAGTTGTCAAGGTTATGACGGTGGTAACTGCTAAAACCACAGAGAAAACGCTTAATAACCAGTAACGACGACGAATTAAAATTGCCAAAAGTTGTCCGTAACCTGGCTCTATTTCAGCAGCCGTATTCAAGTTATTTGCGTTTACGTTTACCATATTTAACCTCAAAAGAATTAAACAAATTGGGCGATCGCTCGATCGACTTTACTAAAGAAGGCTGTTTCCGAAAATTGGCTTACTGCGTGATTACGAATTTTGTGATAATCCCAGGAAATTTCCTGAGCTTCGAGTAATGCCGCTTGCAGTGCATCGGGTGTTTGTTTATGAAAAAAGACTCCGGTTTTTCCCGGAATTTGAGTGTCTAATACGCCCCCAGCACCGTAAGCAATTACAGGTGTTCCACTGGCATTTGCTTCTACAGGAACTAAACCATAATCTTCTAAAGCGGCAACAATTACGGAGCAAGCTTTTGCCATTAATTGACTGCGTTCTGCATCACTAACATGACCTAAAAATTTGACGTTTTCTAGAGATTTGGATTCTAAATTTTCTCGTTCTGGGCCATCACCTAATATGTAGATAGGCCATCCTAACCAATTAAAAGCTTCGACTATTATATCCATTCTTTTGTAACTAAGTAGACGCGCTGAGGCGAGATAGAAATTTTCTTTTGCTTCGGAAAAGATGAATTGATTAGTATCAATAGGATAATTAATTACGATCGCTGGTTTACCATAATGTTTTTGAATTCGGCTAGCTACAGTATGTGAGTTAGCAATATAAATATCAGGTTCTTGGGCGTAATTTAAGTCTACTTGTCGCAAAAGGTCAAATACTGGTTCAATTAATGGCGCAAATAATTTATAATCTGCATACTCTCGGAGATAGGTTTGGGTATCCCAAAGAAACCGAGTAACATTGTGACAGAAGCAAATGTGTTTAGCTTGGGGAGATTTTTTTACTGCTTTGGCAAAGCTACTACAACTACTAATAATTAAATCGTAGTCTTGTAAATCTAAGGCTCGAAAGGCGGGAAAGTATAGGGGAGCTAAGAGCCGAAAATACTTTGATGCTTGGGGAATTTTTTGTAAGAAAGTAGTGTGAACTGTGCGATCGCCTAAATTAATTGTTCTTTCAGGGTCGTACAAAGATGTAAAAATATCTGCATTAGGATATCGCTTACAAAGGAGTTCAAAAACTCTCTCTGCTCCGCCTCTTTGGGTTAAATAATCATGTACTAAAGCGACTTTCATAATTTATATAAAACTTCTTTGAATGTAAATGTCAAGCTATAACAAAGCTAGCAACAACTTGTCAGTTTTATATCTATCCCAGAGTAGATAAAAAGTTAACTTCCACAGTAAAAGTAAATAACTTTACTCTACTATGTGTTGCAGTTGCTGAACCAATTTTACTAGCCACTAAAAATAACAACCGAATTAACAACCTCTACATTTTTTGGTCTTGTTATGTAAAAAGATATATTTGATCACCTCACATCAAATATTTGGTAGATTCCGCCAATTGGCTACCCAAAAAGCACTTCAGTAAACTCTATTGATGATGATTTTAAATTAACTAAATTTACAAATCCTTCATCCTTTAGATAGACGTTTTAATAAAACTTCATAACTAGACTATGAAAGCAAAGGTCATTACATATTAAACAAATGAGACTAGTACATCTAGCTTGACAACTGAACTGTTTATTAATGGCAACATTAACTACAAACTTCCTAAAAGGTGATTTTGCGAAAGGGAAATGGAACATGACAAGTTTTAAACTTTCTACATTAAAAGACTTAATCCCAGGCGATCGCCAAAACCCTGATTACTCCGAACCTAAGTATATACTTAAGTGGAGACTAGGTAAGTTACTGGTAAGTTCCCGCCAAGGTACAAATCAACCCTACTTACCAGCCTTGGAGAACCGAGAACTACTCGTCAAATGCTTAGAAAACTCGCCTGTACGCCTTGTCCTACTTGATCCAGATATCAGTGAGGCTAAATTAAGACTTTGGGCAGATGCCTGTGAGCAAGCTAATAAACCAGTATTTTTACGGTTGCCTTCTGCTCACGGACTGCCCGGAATGCGAAATCCCATAAGTTGGGGCTTCAAACGTTTATTTGACTGGAGCGTTGCGGCTTTACTGCTAATAGCACTGAGTCCACTGATGTTCGCATTGGCACTAATGATCCGCACTTACTCTCCTGGGGCAATTTTCTTCACCCAATGGCGAGTGGGAGAAAGAGGCAAATTATTTCGCATCTTAAAATTCAGAACAATGATAGTGGATGCTGAAAAGTTTCACGATCAAGTAATGGCAAATCAGAAAGGTTTGCACAAATGCAAAGATGATTTTCGGGTGACACCTTTAGGGCGTTGGATGCGTAAATATAGCCTGGATGAATTGCCACAATTATTTAATGTATTGCGGGGTGAAATGAGTTTAGTAGGGCCTCGTCCTTGGGCTTTGTATGATGCAATAAGGATTAGTAAAGAAGGACAAAGAAGGTTAAATGCGCTACCAGGAATAACGGGAGATTGGCAGGTAAAAGCGCGATCGCATTTGCTGGATTTAGATGCTGTAAATCACTGTGATTTAGAATACTTGCGTAGCTGGTCTTTGTGGCGAGACTTAAAAATATTACCACTAACAATGCTGAAAGTTATCTCAGGTTTTGGCGCTTATTAGTTCACAAGTAACTTGGGAAAATTGCATGAGTCTTCAACAGCTAAAACCAATCCGTAATCTATTCAAAGCTACAAAATTTTGGCAAGACAATTACATAATTTTGCGAGAGTTTAAACACTTTCGTAAAATTGCAATTTTAGCTCTGTTATTCACGTTTACAGCAGCAGCTTTTGAGGGATTTGGAGTAGGGTTTCTCTTGGCTTTCTTACAAAGTTTAACAGACCCTAAAGCCGAGCCAATCCAGACAGGAATTCGCTGGTTTGATGTCTGGTTCTTGGGAATAAATGCTTCCACTACTGAGCGGCTTTATCGAGTTTCTGGATTAATTTTATTAGTGACTTTGTTGCGAACTGGCTTTACTTATTTAGGTCAAATTTACAGCGAAATTGCTAATCACAATTTAGGCGATCGCTTACGGAAAAGGCTTTTTGAACAGTTACAATCTCTAAGCTTAAGGTACTTTGCCAAAACTCGCTCCGGGGAGCTAGTTAATAGTTTAACTTCGGAAGTACACCAGATTTCTTATGCTTTTGGCATCACTTCCTTTTTAATTACCAGAGGATCTACTTTAATTGCTTATGTGATATCAATGCTTTTACTCTCTTGGCAGTTAACAGTTATTTCAGTAATGTTGTTTGGTTTATTATCAGCAGCAATCACTACGTTGTTAGGAAGAGTTAGAGAAGCTAGTTTTGAGTGGTCAAAAGCAAGTGGTTGGTATGCTTCAGTAGCACTGGAATTTATTAATGGTATTCGCACTGTTCAGGCTTTTGCTACTCAGGATTTTGAACGGGAAAGATTTTATGGTGCTAGTTCCCGGCTGAAAAAAGCAGCGATTAAAGGTTTAGCTGCAAGTGCATCTGTTGAACCTTTAGCTGAAGGGGGAGCAACGGGAATTTTAGTAGGAATTTTGTTGCTAGCATTCGCTACTTTAATTCCCCAAGGACAACTTAACCCGGCTGTATTACTAACATTTTTATTTGTCTTATTTCGCTTAATGCCAATTGTTCGGCAGATGAATGGCTCGCGGGCGCAAATTAGCAGCTTTCAGGGGCCTTTAAGCAGTATTAAGGAATTGCTGAAAACTGACAATAAACCATATTTAATAGATGGAACAGTACAATTTAACGAATTGAAAAGAGCTATTGAATTTGTGTCAGTAGATTTTGGTTATGACCAAAATAATTTGGTACTGCAAAATATTACTTTGACAATCAAAAAGGGAACAACAACGGCTTTAATAGGAGCTTCGGGTGCGGGAAAATCTACTTTGGCAGATTTGATTCCGCGATTTTATGACCCTACAGCAGGACAAATTTTAATTGATGGAATTGATCTGCGAGAGTTGGAAATTAATTCTCTGCGCCGCAAGTTGGCGGTGGTGAGTCAAGATACATTTATTTTCAATACTTCGGTGCGAAATAATATTGCTTACGGTACAGAAAATGCTGAAGAAAAGGCAATTTGGGAAGTCGCTAAATTAGCTAATGCGTGGGAATTTATTGGGGAATTACCGGAAGGTTTTGATACGCAATTGGGAGATAGAGGAGTGAGGTTATCAGGTGGTCAACGTCAACGAATTGCGATCGCTCGTGCCCTACTCCGTGACCCAGAAATTCTGATTCTGGATGAAGCTACAAGTGCCTTAGATTCTGTTTCGGAAAGGTTGATTCAAGAGTCTTTAGAAAAACTGTCTCAAGGCAGGACAGTAATTGCGATCGCTCACCGACTTTCCACAATTGTTAGAGCCGACAAAGTGGTGGTTTTAGAAGCAGGAAAAATTGTCGAACAGGGAAAATACAACGAATTGTTGGAACAGCGAGGAAAACTTTGGAAATATCACCAAATGCAGCATGAATTAGGCCAAGTTGGTTGAAACAAAAAAACATTATTTTCGTCATAAACTTAGAAAACCTTAACATTTTTGCAGAGGAAGAATATGCACCTAATTGCCTTGGAAAAACAGCCCACTTCTCGTCGTGGTGGACAAGAATTTAATATGTTAGAAATTTGTCGCGGTTTACATAGTCGCGGACACCAAATTACTCTATTTTATGTGAATGAAGGAGACTTAATCGATTATTACCGCGATTTTTGCTCTAATATAATAAAGGTAAATCGCTATGGTTTTGACCGCCGAAAGATTTATCAGTTCTTTGATTTCTTACCCGGTGTTACTACTGGCTTAAAATTACCAGTCAGCAAAGATAGTGTTCTTTTTTGCAATCAATACCATGACCTTTTTTACGGTTACACTTTATCTACAATTAAGAAAATTCCCATCGTTTGTTATCTGCAACTACCCCCACCAGAGACACCTATTAATTTACAAACTCGCCTCAGTCTCAAGCAAGCGAAAAAGTTCATTGCTGTGTCCAATAAAACAAAACTTGATTGGGTAAAAAACGGCTATCAAGAAGAAAAAATTGATGTAGTTCATAATGGAGCTAATTTAGATAAGTTCCAACCCTGCGAAAGTTTTTCTCAAATCAGACAAGAGTGGAATTTTCCTGAAGATTTAAAAATCATCTCCTATGTAGGAAGATTGGATAAAGACAAAGGTTTAGAAACTTTAATTAAAGCCTTTGCTTTATTGGTAAAAAGCAATCACGAAGCCAAATTATTGATTGCTGGAAAACCTTTACTTCATTTTACTCCCGATGGCGTAGAAAGTCCTTTAGAAGGCGAAAAATATAAGCAATCTCTACACCAGTTAGTCAAGGATTTAGGCATAGAAGATTTTGTAAATTTTCTAGGTCATGTAAGTAATCCCGCCTCTGTTTATCAAGTAAGTGATGTAGTAGTTTTACCTAGTATTTGGTCGGAACCGGGCGCAAGAGTTGTGTTTGAATCAATGGCTTGTGCAACGCCGATGGTAGCTAGTCGAGTGGGAGGAAATCCTGAAGTTTTGTCGGGTGAATTTCAAAACCAACTTTTTGAACCAGGAGATGAACAAAGCTTGGCAGATATACTAATTAAAAATATGTATTGGCGAGATAACAACTCACAATTAGGTGAAAGATGTCGTCAGCACATTTTAAATAACTTCACTTTAGAACGCTTAGTAGATGGCATTGAAAAATCTCTCTTAAAAGTTGTTGCACCGTAAAAGTTTATGAATAGTAATGTGCAAGTTCTTTCTATTATCGAAAGCTATCTAGGACATCGCACTTATGGCGAATTGATGCGAGAGTATTTTGGTAGAAATGGCGATCGCAAAGTAGATTTTTACTGGTACAACGATGAGAAAGAGTTAACTACAAGAGTAATTAACCGACTACTGAGTTACAACTTTCCGAATCACTGGATTCAAACACAAAATTTAGACTTTACTCGTTTGCGCGTGCAATTAGGTTTTGCCTACATGAGTCGGCGCTTAACCTATCGAAAATTTAGCCAAAAAAATTACTCAGTCCTGCATTTTCATACTCAACCATTGGCATTTTTAGCATTAGATTTGCTGAAAAAGTTGCCTACTGCCATTACTATCGACTTTACAGCTATTCAAGCAGCTACCGAAAAAACAGACCCGAATTTTCGATGGACTTACACCCCTAACTTTTTATTAGAAAAAAAAGTTTTTCAGGCTGCTGCAAAACTCATAACTTTTTCGGAAGCAACTCATAAATCTGTCATAGAAGACTACAAAATTGATGAAAACAAGGTAAAAGTTATCTACCCTGGTGTAGATCTTAATAAAATTCCTTTATCAAGTAAAACGACACAAATTGGGCAAAAAACTGCCAAAATTTTATTTATTGGTGGTCACTTTGAACGTAAGGGAGGACAAGATCTTTTAGAAGTATTTTTAGAAAGATTTGCCGATCGCGCCGAATTACATTTAGTCACCCAAACAC